>JAISMA010000047.1 GCA_031276985.1 Helicobacteraceae bacterium
CATCGTCGCGTTTTTGTCAAATCCCGCCGCGATTCCGCACGGATTATGAAACGTCAAACCAAAAACCGTCTGCTCAAGCGACGGATCGCATGCGGCAAAACGCGAGGCGATCGCGCCTAGCGCGAAGGGAATTTGCTCCGCGCCGCGCAAAGCAAACTCCGCAAGCGCGTGCGCCGTCTCGGGCTGAAACTTAAACAACAAGCTACGAAACGCGGAATAATCAAGACTCAAAAGGACGCTCGCTTATTTTTCTAGGGATTGTAGCCGATCGCCGCTAAACCGTAACGCGCTACAATCCGCTATTCTTAATTGGAGGCGATTTGTGCGAGTAGCCGTGATTGGAGGCGGCAAATGGGGACAGGCGTTGCAAACGGCGTTTCTCGATAACAAAATAGAGGCGAGCGTCGTTTCGCGATCGGCGCGGACGCTGCCGAATTTGACAAGCGTGGAAGACGCGCTAAAAACGCCGCTACTCGTTATGGCGATTAGCGCGCAGGCGACGCGGGAATGGCTTGAAACGCATTTTCGTTTTAACGGGCAGAAAATCCTTGTGGCAAGCAAAGGAATCGACACGCAAAGCGGCAAATTTCTCAATGAAATATACGGCGAATTTGCGCCGAGCGAGAACGCGGCGTTTTTAAGCGGACCGGGTTTTGCGGCTGAAATCGTGAAAAAACTGCCCGCCGCGCTGACGATCGCTTCGGAATCGGAAGAGACCGCCGCCGTATTTACGCGCTGTTTTCCGAATTGGATAAAAACCTATCGATCGTCCGACGTAATCGGCGCGGAGGTTGGCGGCGCTTACAAAAACGTCATCGCAATCGCCGCGGGAACGTGCGCCAGCTTGGAGCTTGGCGCGAACGCCAGAGCGGCGCTGATTACGCGCGGGCTTGCGGAGATGACGCGGTTTGGCTTGTTTTTTGGCGCTAAACAGGAGACGTTTTTGGGATTAGCGGGCGTTGGGGATTTGACGCTGACCGCCACAAGCGAGTTAAGCCGAAACTACCGCGTAGGGTTTGCGCTTGGGCAAAAACGAACGCTTGAAAGCGTTTTGAGCGAGCTTGGCGAAGTCGCCGAAGGCGTGTCGACCGCCCGCGCTATCGTGAAAATCGCCGCGAAAAACAAACTCTACACGCCGATAGCAAACGAAGTCGCCAAGCTGTTTGACGGCGGCGATCCGTTTGCGAGCGTGCAATCCCTGCTAATTCGGGCAAACGACAAGGAGTTTTAATGGACGAAATGATTGCATTTTTGCAAAAAGTAAAGGCGGCGTCGAGAGTTGTGGCGACGCTTGAGGGCAAAACGCGATCCGCGCTGTTAAACGAAATGGCGGCGGCGATCGAGGCGAATTCGGCGGCGATTTTGGCGGCAAACGCTCAAGATACGCAAGAAGCCGCCGCGCTTTCAAGCGCTATGCGCGATCGGCTGGAACTAAACGACAAGCGCGTTTTGGAGATTGCCAAAGGGTTAAAAGAGATCGCCGCTTTGCGCGATCCGATCGGCGAAACGATAGACGGCTGGATCGCGGAAGATAACCTGAAAATCGAGAAAGTCGCCGTTCCGATCGGCGTGGTGGGCGTCATCTACGAATCGCGCCCGAACGTTACGGCGGACGTCGCCGCGCTCTGCTTCAAATCCGCCAACGCCGCGATCTTAAAAGGCGGCAAAGAAGCGGCGCGAAGCTCGGCGGCGATCGTTAGCGTTTTGCAGGGCGTATTGGAAAAGCGCGGCTTGCCAAAAGAGGCGATAGCGCTTTTGCCCGATAGCTCCCGCGAAGCCGTCAAATGGCTTGTGAAGCAGGATAAATACATCGATCTGATCGTGCCGCGCGGCGGCGAAGCGCTGATTAGTCTGGTCGTCCAAAACGCAAGCGTCCCCGTCGTCAAGCACGATAAAGGCGTGTGTCATCTGTATTTGCACGAAAGCGCCGAATACGACAAAGCCGAACGCATCGCAATCAACGCCAAAGTCCAAAAGCCAAGCGCGTGCAACGCAATCGAAACGCTGCTGATCGACGAGGCGATCGCGGCGACGTTTTTGCCAAAGCTGAAAGCGGCGTTTGACCGAAACAAAACGGAGCTTCGCGGTTGCGCGAAAACCCGCGCTATTATCGACGCGAAGGCGGCAAGCGACGAGGATTGGAGCGCGGAATATCTGGAAAACGTTTTGGCGATCAAAGTCGTGGGCGCGATAGACGAGGCGATAACGCATATCCAAACATACGGCTCGGCGCACAGCGAAGCCATTATCGCGCGCGATTACGGCGCGATCGAGAGGTTTCTGGGCGAAATCGACGCGGCGTGCGTATACGCAAACGCGTCGACGCGATTTACCGACGGCGGCAAATTCGGCTTTGGCGCGGAAGTGGGAATTAGCACGAACAAATTCCACGCGCGCGGACCTATGGGAATCAAAGAGCTAACGACTTATAAATATCGCATATACGGCAACGGGCAGATACGATCGTAATCGCGCTTTGCTAATAAATAGGGAGGGTCAAGAAAATGGCGTACGTCAACGAAGAGATGTCCGACAAAGATTGGGAAGAATATGAGCGTATAGTAGCTGCTAAACGTTTTCGGGGGGGGGGGCAAACCGCCACTGGGCGATAGACAGAGAGAGAGAGATCTGGTTTAAGGTATATCAAAGATGGACGAATAGAGAGGATGGTAGCGAGATGTGCACAGACTGGGACTTCTACTGGAAAGGGGTTTATGTACCGGCGGAAACAATGCCCGTTGAAAGAACGCTTTCCAACAACGGTTATAATTATGGACACTTAAAGCTATCGAAGATTGAAATCCCAAAAAACGCCCTACAACATAAATCCGAAATCTTAAAAGAGCTAAAAGCGGCTCTTGAGGCTTCTTTTATTGGTCTTGGAATTTTTGCCCGAGATAGAATAAAATCTTGCAAAGTCGATCTTGAATACGAAGGAGCGCTAGTATTTTGAATCAAGCGCGATCGATCTTGCTTGGGCAAAGTCGACCTTGAATACGAAGGAGCGCTAGTATAACGCTAATTGCGAATGTCCTAAATACTAGATTCCCCCCCTTTCTCCGCGCCTACGCGCAGAACGACGATCTAATAATTGTATGGTTTAACGCAATCTGAAACGATCGCGCTTTGCGTCATTCTGCGCGTAGCCGCAGAATCCAAAAACAAAAAGCCAAAGCGTTTACGTTTGGCGGTTAATCCGCAATCGCTCTCGTTATTCTGTGCGTAGTAGCAAAATCTAAAAATAAAAGATTAGAACTTTACAATTGGCGCTTGAGTTACGAATGTCCTAAATACTAGATTCTGCGACTACGCGCAGAATGACGAGAAACGGACGCTAAAGCGACAGCGGCGCAAGCGGCGTAAGGCGCGATTGTTCGTTCAGCGCAACGCGAATATCTCATATGCTATACTTCCGCCTGCGCGTGAATGACGGAATGGAGGGCTACTTTGGTTTCTAATTCATTGTTTTGCAAAAGCGTTTTAACATGCATTTTATAAGCGCGTTCTTAGTTTATATATTTTTCGCCGTTATCACGATCCCTCTTTTCTGCCTTATTTTTTACTCTATTTACGCTCTTTTCGCTCTTTTTATCGCGCTTTTAAGAAAAAGTAAAAAACTTGAGCCCGCTTTCAAACTTCCTCTTAAGCCTACAAAGAAATGGGCGCCGCTTGTTTTTGTATTTTACGTTTCTTTCCACGCCTTCTTTTGCCTTTATAGATCGACAGAGTATTTTATGGGCGATCGCCCTTATAAAGAGGCTAAAGCCTACGCTATAGCGGGCGATTATATGTTTTTATGGCAGTATATCTTTGGCAATTACAGAATTATCGACGCGAGTTTCTATCAGGCTTTTCTCAAACTTCAGCAAAAGTTTGTTCTTGAGCCGATTTACTCTATCATTCCCGAAACAGACGGCGAGAGATATATATGGCGCTACAAATTTCAAAACCATATTTACGCTAGAAGCTATTGGGCGCCGGTAACCGACGAAAACAAAAAGAGGGGCGTTGTGTTTTGGGCGCGTAACGCCTCGCACAAACCTGAATTGCTTCCGATACTTCTTGATATTTACGACTCTATCGTAAAGTTGGACACGCTTCCTATTCAAGACGAGGAGTTTTCCCAAATTGATAGATATTTGGTTATGGCAAATATGTTTCAATACTATCAGATGTATAAAGAGCGGCAGATAAGCCTTGAGTATGAGCCTAACGCAAGCTTCATAAAAGGCATAGGCAAACAATATCTATTCCATACTACTCCTTATTATATTGAACAGAACAATCGATATATTAAAGCTATCGACGACGCTAAAGCGGCTATCGAAAACAATAAAAAACTAGCCAAAGACTTTGAATCCAAGCCCCACGCCAAAGCCGCGCTATATTGGGCGGGAGTAGAAGCATATCGCGCTGAAGTCGTAAAGCTAATACCCTATCATGTAACTATGGATTTCAACGATTTCTGCGAAAGTCGCGAGATTGAACAATTTACCAAATACTACAACGAATATCTAATCTGGTCTCAAAGCGCTCGAAGCTCTTTTGCCGGCTTTAGCAAACATAGAAAGCGACAATATGAAATTGTGATAGAAGGCTTCATCGACGTTCCTCACTATGCCGCCAAGTATGTATGCGGCAAGAAGTTTGATAGATATTCGTGGTGGGAGAGAATTCATTTGTCCCAGGGGGATAAAAGCGAAGAACTTCATAAGATCATAAGAAACATAATGGGAGCGCTCGAAGCGCGCGACGCTTTAGAACATAATCTTATCAATCAACCAACAACGGAAGACAACCTAACAAACAAGGAGTAACGGATAACGCCAACCGCAAAATCGGTTTTATTCGCGTTAGCGAAAGCGTTTGGATTTTGGGTTAATAAACTAGGTTCGCAATCTCCCTGTCGCCGATAAATATAATAAAGAAAGAGTTTGCGTTCGGTTCAGTTTTATCAACTTACTTGCTGCGCCAAAGCCTCTCTCTAAACCAGACGACTTACGCTCGTAAGCGCGACTCGGAAGATTGCTCGCCTAGAGCTTGAATCTCTCGACCAAGCAATGCAAGTATAGCGAAACGGCTATCGCGCCCCATTGCTAATTGTCAAATGTTTAATTTAGTTATATTTCTTAAATATATATTTATTTTTTGCGATCGTTTGGCTATTGGCACGCATGGCATTCCACGAAGTTATTTTGCGTTTTAAGCGGCAGAGCAAAATCGTCGTCGTCGATCGCCTCAAATTCGTCGATAAAGCGCGAAAGCGTTTGCGCGTATGGACGGCTTACGCCCTCCTCGTAGTAGATCGCGATATATTCGCCCGCAAGCGCTTCGGAAAGTTTTCCGCCTTCTTCGATCGCAAAAACAAGATACGATCCGCCTTTGTCTTTGCGGCGGTAGGTTTTGGTTTTGTCAAGCATATTCGCTCCTTTGTTTAGATAAATTTCGCGATCGCCTCGCGTAGCGCTAAAATCTCCGACTTGCGCTCGATAAAGCTATCGCGGTTTGCAAACAGCCGCGCCGAAGAGACCAAAATAGTTTCGATCCGCTCCAAGCCGTTTTCCTTCATCGTCGTTCCCGTCTCGACTATATCCACAATCGCTTCCGCTAGTCCCGTAAGCGGCGCAAGCTCGATAGAGCCGTAGAGCTTCACAATCTCTACCGCCATCGCTTTTTGGGCGAAAAAACGCTTTGCGATATTGACCATTTTTGTCGCCACTTTGATATGCGGTTTGGACGGATCAAGCCTCGCGCCCTTTTTCATGCCAAGAACGACTTCGCAACGACCAAATTTCAAATCCAGCAACTCCGTTACAAGCGCGTTTTGTTCCAAAAGCGCGTCTTTGCCGCAAATTCCAAGCTCCGCCGCGCCGTGAGCGACGTACGTCGGCACGTCTTGAGAGCGCACAAGCAGAAAACGAAAATCGTCTTTGGTTAGTATCAATTTACGGTTTTCAAACCTGAAATCGCCGCCGTGTATTTGCTTGAACAGATCGAGCGTTTGGTCGGCTATTCGTCCTTTTGGCAGCGCAATCGTCAGCATTAAAACTCCTTGATAATCTTTTCCATGCCCTTGAAAACGAGCGACTGATCCACGATCGAGCCTTCAAAAAACCGCGCGAAATAGCCGCCGTCGCCGCCCGTTAGGATAATCGGCTTATTGCGGGCGAGCGCTTTCACGGCGCTTACCAGCGGCGCGATCACGCCGTAGCTGATCGCCTCCGCCGTATTTTGCGGCAGCGTTTCCGTATCGATAGCGAAGTTCATCGCCTTTTGCAGGCGCGGCGAGATTTGCGCGTACATCTGTTGAAATTTCATTAAGCCCGGATAGATAAAGCCGCCCAGATGAACGTTGTCGCGCATTATATCCACCGTGATCGCGCTGCCCGCGTCCACCAAAACGCCCGTATCCACCGCCAAACACGCGGCGGCGCGATCGACGCCAAGCCCGTAGTAGAGCGTGTCGAGATTGATAAACGGCTCCAGATCGAAAGCGCGGTAACGGCGGGCAAGACGGCGAAACGCCGCGTCATTTACGCTGATCGCGTAGATCGTCTCGTCTTTTTCCAGCTTCAAGTCGAGCGAGGAATGCGTGGAAATTTTCCACATTCGCCCTCCTTGCTTGAAGTGATAGTGCGTGTTTCCGATTTCGCATAACATCGCTATGCAAGCCTCAAAGCCGCTCCCAGCGGATGGCAGCTATTTACGCTTTCAAGCAGATGACGCCGCTCTAAATGCGTGTAAATCTGCGTGGAATTCAAACTCGCGTGTCCTAGCAACTCCTGAACCACGCGCAGATCCGCGCCGCCGACGATTAGCGAAGTGGCGAAGCTGTGGCGCAAAGCGTGCGGCGAAACGCCCAAAACCCTTTGCGCGATCCTGAAGGCAAAAATACGGCTAAGCGGCTTGCCAACGTAGTTGATAAACAGCCGATCGCTAAAAAACGGGCGATCGGCGATATAGCTGTCCAGCGCGATTAGGGCGCGTTTGGCGATTGGCACGACCCGCTCTTTCGCGCCCTTGCCAAAGCGAATGCGAATCCAGCCGTCTTCTATGTCGGCGATCTGCGCCTTGAGGGCTTCGCTAATCCGCGCGCCCGTAGCGTACAAAAACAAGATCAGCGCGTAATCGCGCTTGCCGATCCAGCCGCTTTGATCGATAGTTTCCAAAGCGCGATCGATCGTTTCGGCGGATAGATATTTCGGCAGTCCGCGAGGGATTTTCGCGCCTTTGATCTTATAGACCTCGTCGCTAAGCAACCTTTCGTAGCACCAATCCAAAAAGCCGTTGATCGCGCTAAGTTTGCGATTGAGCGTGCGCGGATTGTCAAAACGCGCCAAAAACGCGTAAATATCGTCGCTATCCAGCAGTTTCAGCGGTTTGTTTAGCGCCTCGCAAAACTGATTCAGATCGTTTTCATAGGCTTCCATCGTGGCGCGACTTAGCGCCAACGCCGTTTTACAGCGCCGCAGATAAGCGTCGATCTCCGCTTTCATCGCCAGCGAACCAACCTGTCGTAATGCCACGCGCCTTGATCGCCGATATATACGCTTGCGCGAATCGTATCGGGCAATTCGTAGATTTTCGCCTCTTTGAGATCGTCCGTGAATTTGACGACGTAGCCGCTTTGCTCCACCGCCCAGATCGCGTCGTCTTTTTCGGCGGCGGCGATAAATCTAGCGTAAGGCAGGCGGTTTGCGGCGATCGTCTCCAGCTTCGCGCTTACGCGCTCCACCGCGCCGTCGCGGGCGAAAATATACAAACCGCTTGGCAACGCGGCTAACGTTCTAGCGTCTATATCTCTCGATCGGCGCGCGCCGTTTGCGGCGATCGACGTAGCTCTGCCGTCGACTGCGGCGATTACGTGATTGTCGTATTCCGCGAGAAAAACGACGTTGCCGAAAAACTCCTCGTCGCCAAGCGCGATCTCTTTTGCGATCTTCATAGCGGCGCGATCGACTATCAACAATTTGCCGTCAAGCGTCGGAATAATCGCCTGTTGTTTGCCAATCAGCGGTTTGGCTAATTTGTCGCTAACGGCGAGCGCCGACTTTTCGCGGGAGAAAAATAGGGTTTTGGAATTTTGCGCGTCGATAACGCGGCAGGCGTTTGTTTTGGAGACGGCGACGATAATTTTGCCGTCCGTCGCGGCGGATACGATCGCTTCCGCAAAATCGAAACGTTTTGGTTTGCCCTCTAAGCCGTAAAGCATTAAAGCGCCTTTGCGATCGGCGGCAATCGCGTATCCGCCGTCGATCGATAGCAGATAAAAGCCGTCGTCAAGACGATCGATCGTCGTTTTTTTGCGGCTTACGATCCGTCCGTTTTCCAGCGACGCGCCGTCAAGCGCGGTTTTTGCGATTGGCGCTTCGAGTCTGTCGTCGTAACTTAAACGCCCGTCGACATTTTCGGGCTCAAAAACGGCGAGTTTTGAACAGCCGCACAAAAGCAGAAGCGAGACGAACGCAAGAGGCGCTTTTGCCCTCACTTTTTGCCCGCTCCGTAGTGTTCCAGCGCGTTAGCGGCGTTTTTCAGATCGGAAGATATATCCACGCGCTCAAGTCGCGCGCGGGCGCTTTGAAATTCGCCCTGTTTTAGTAGCAAATACGCCTCTTGAAGCTCCGCGAACTCTTTTAACAGCGTGGTTTCGCGCATGGCGTATTTGCTAAGCGCGGCGCTATCTAAGCTAATCGCGGCGAGTTGATACGCGGCTAAATCCGCCGCGATCGAGCGCTTTTGCGAGAGCGATTCCAAAGCGGCGCGATCGCCCGCTTTAGCCGCTTCGCCAAGCAAAAACAGATCGTAAAGCTCCGGCGATTTAGCCTCCAGAGTAGATCGCGCCTCGATATTGGAGGAGTCTTTGGTTAGCGCGTTGAAAGCGTCGTTTGCCGCTTGCAGGCGCATACTTTCGCTTACGTTCCAGCCAATCGCCGCGATCGCCCAAACAGCCAACGCCGTCGCGATCAAACCAAGCGCGACGCGATTGCGTCTTGCCCACCTTTCGCACCGCAGACCGAACTCCAACAGCGCGTCGTCTTTTTCTTTGACAGCCATAGATAAACCTTGAAAAAATTACGCGATTTTAGCCGTTTTGCGCTTTATTTGTAGGCGTAGCGATCGATCGCGTTCAAAAGCGCGTCGCCGACGGATAACGAAAGCTCCAAAACGCTCAAAGCGATCGGAGCGCCGTTAAGTTTCGTTAAATCTTTGCGGGTAACCAAAAGCGAAGTCGCGTCGTGGCGTTTGGCGATCGCGCTTAACTCGTCAAAGTCAAACGCGGCGTGATCCCTGAAATAGTATTTGGCGACGACTCCGCTGGGCAAAAAGGGATCGAGGCGATTTGCGCGCGAGATCGCCGTAACCAGCGCCATGCGATCCGTAGGGTTTGAAACGGCGGTTTTTCTGACAAAATCCGCGCCTTCCGACGCGACGTAATCGGCTAATTCGTAGGCTTTCGGCGGCAGTCGATAACAGCCTGCGGGCAGAACGCGATCGTTAAGCGGCGCGGGATTTGGACGGATTAACACGTCGAATTTTCCGATTTGTCTATGGCGAAATCCGTCGTCCAGAAAAACGATCTTCGCTCCAAGCGCTTTGGCTTGCAAAACGCCCGCCGCGCGATCTTCGCTTACGATTACGAGAGATCGCGGCGCAAGCGATTGGTACAAAAGCGCCTCGTCGCCTACTTCGTCATGCGTTTTCGCCGCGTCCAAAACGATCAAGCCGCGCGTTTTTCGCCCGTATCCTCTAAGAACTATCGCCGCGTTTTCAAAGCGCTTTGCCAACTCGATTACCAGCGGAGTTTTTCCGCTGCCGCCCAAAGTTAGATTGCCGACGGACACGACTTTGATTCCAAGATCGACGGGTTTTTGGGCGATTAGTTTGCGCCAAAGCCAAAACGCGGCTAATCCGCCAAGCGGAGAAAGCGCCCAAACGAGCGCCTTTTGCGCCAAAGAGCGCGGCGCGAACAACATTTCCTCTATAAACGCGGCTACCACGCTCTGCTTTGATCGACCTCTTTAACCGCTTCGATCACCGCTTCGATCTCCTCGTTTGTTATATCCGAAAACGCGGGAATGGAAAGAATATGCTGGTAATTGGACAGCGCGCGCGGGAATTCGGTGATCTTAATGGAATACTTCGCGCGATAATAACTCATCAGGTGCAACGGCACGTAATGAATGCGCGTCTCGACGCCTTTCGCGCTTAGAACGCGGGCGAAATCGTCGCGGTTTTTATCCACTTTGACAATGTACGCGGAGTATTCGTGATCGCCTTTTTTGACGGGCGGCGTTACGTGCGCTAGATCTTTGAGCGCGCTATCGTAGATCGCGGCGGTTCTGGCGCGGTTTTCTCGCGCTTGCGATAAAAGCGGCAAAACGCTGAGCGCGTAGGCTAAATCAAGAGCGCTTGGCTGATAATCGTAGCCCGCCTCGCTTACGTCGTAAACCCGCGCCGCGCCGCCGTTTTTGCCAAAATCCAGCGCATGATTGCGAAACAGCCTTGCGCGATCGGCGTACTCCGCGTTGCGCGTGGCGATTACGCCGACGTTTGCCGCCGCCTCGAACGTATCGATCGGCAGCAACGAGGTAACGAGAATATCGGGCGCGCCCGCTTTAAGCGTTTTCGGCGCTCCAAACGCGCCGCACGATTCGACGATGGTCAGAGAATTGTCGCCTCCGACTACGCTGTACAGATTGTCGATTTCAGTCGATTGCCCCGCGACAAGCGAATAGAAAACGCCGCGCATTTTTTTGGAGCGATTTTGAATCAACTTTTTTTCAATCTCTTCGCAACGCATATTGAAAGTGTCCGCGTCAATATCGACAAAACACGGCTCCGCGTCGAAATGGCGGATCGTTTGGGAGATCGCGGGGTGCGCGTTGACTGAAGTTATCATTTTGTCGCCGCGTTTCATATCGATCGAACATAACGCCAAATGGATTGCCGCCGCGGGATTTGACGCGGCGACGACGTGCGGAACGCCTAAATACTCGGCGGCGAGGCGCTCAAACAGGCTCAGGAGTCCAAGCCGATCGCCGCCGATCGCGCGCTCCATAAATTCGAGCGACACGCTTTTTGAAATCGGGCGAAAAAAAGGAACTTGCGGCACGCTGAACTCCCAAAATCTATTGATCTCGCAATAGTACAATAACTATTCTTTTTATCATCGTTTCACCGCCGTTTTCGCCCGCTCTATTGCTCCACCTCATTCTGCATCGCTATCCCGCGCCCTCTCCCCCGTCCGCTCCATAGGAGCGCGGGCGCGGAGGAAGGCGGGTATCCAAAATAAAAAGTCAAAAGCCTTTACAATTAGCGCTTGACCCGCGATTGTTTAATAAAGAGCGGATACCCGCTTCACGCCTCGCGCCACTCCGTTTTTCCCCGATCGTTCATTTAAGCGATCGCGATTAAAATATGGCGTCTAAAGCCTAGAGTTGCAACGACGAAACAAAGGAGATAAAACAATGATTAAGCGATCGAGATCGTTATTTTCGTTTATCGTTTCATTTTCCTTCTTATCGCTTTTTTCATTTAACGTTTCGGCGAACGCTGAAATAGATATTTATGGTTTGCCTTCCGCTAGGAAAATAAACGAGCTGGAAATTTCCGTAGCCGCCTTTAACGACGCTAGCGCCGCTTATGAACTAGCCACTATTTATCAGAACGTTAAAGATTACAAAAAGGCTATTAAATGGTATGAAAAAGCTCATAAAATGGGCGACACAGACGCGGCTTATGATATGGGTATTCTCTACGACGATATACTTAAAGACTACAAAAACGCTAAAAAATGCTACGAGATAGCGCATAAAATCGGTAACAAAAACGCCGCTTACGCGCTAGGTTTGCTTTACAAACAAGTTCTCAAAGACTACGAAAACGCTAAGAAATGGTACGAGATCGGGCATAATCAAGGCGATAAAGACGCGGCTTACGCTTTGGGTATTCTTTACGAGGATATGCTCAAAGACTATCCAAAAGCTATCGAATGGTATGAAACGGCACATAATCAAGAAGATAAAAAAGCGGCTTACGCTTTGGGTATTCTTTACGAGGATATGCTCAAAGACTATCCAAAAGCTATCGAATGGTATGTGATCGCGCATAATCAAGATGATATAAACGCGGCTTACGCTTTAGGTTTGTTATACGACGATGCGCTTAAAGAACACAAAAACGCTTTGAAATGGTATGAAATCGCGCTTAATCAGGACAAAAAACATTATAGATCTATGCTTAAAATGGGCATCCTCTATTCAGAAGGCAAAGGCGTTAAAAAAGATATTGCTAAAGCGCGAACGCTTCTTGAGCGAGCCTATGAAAAGGCTACGCCCGGAGGAGAATTAAGTAGGTTGGTAAAACAAGCCCTAACCGCCCTCGAC
>JAISMA010000059.1 GCA_031276985.1 Helicobacteraceae bacterium
TCCAAACGAAAGCCCGGAGCGCCAAATAGGCGTTGTGGTCAAAATTAGAGCAAAAAACGGCTCGTCCGCCGCTACAACAACGAAACAAGCAAAGTCTGGCGCAAAGCGAAAACCGCAAAAGGCTTGAGCGACGCGATCCGTAACGACAAATCGCGTTTTCCAAACGCAATCGCCGATCGCCTAACGCGACGCAATTCGTAACGATCGCACCGTATTCAGTCAAACGCAACCTCCGATCGCTTAACGCGACGCGATCGTTTTATCGATTTTCGCGTCGTTGAAGTTTTCGCGCTCGCGCCGATCGCTAACATTTCGCGGCTATAGGCGCGATCACGGAATGAATGTAACTGCGCGGCTTCGCGATCGCCCTTCGTTTTGACTTGCGGCTGTAACTACGCGGCGCGCTTATAACGATTATCGGGCGTATTGCTACCTTTGTAAACGCCGCAAGAGTTAACGTCCTAATCCCTCTCGCTCTTCACAAAATCCTCGCGACGGGATAACGCGGACGACAAGCGATCGCGGCTATTGTAATGCAAGAGCTTTCGGATCGTTCGACGAAAGCGGCGCGGACGTCGATTATAGGGCGCGCCGATCGCTACGCGGTTGTTTGGACGAATGTGGCGATTGATGTCGGCTGTTTGGGTAAGAGCTCTTAGAACCTTCGGCGGAAGCGGCGCTTAAGGCTCAAGTTTGCGTTGGCTTCGCGTTTTTGATTCCCTCAGTCTCATTTCTGTGTTTTGTTTAGATAATCTATGCGCTTGCGAAAACGTGATCGGGCGAATGTTGTCGCAATCCGCGGTAATCGCCTCTAACTTTGCGGCGAAAGCGTTATGGTTTTACGCACTCGACGTTTAGGCTGACCAAAATGCCGTTTTCCTTGTCCATATGCGGAATATAGGCTTGCGAGTAGTCGTCGATCGCGGCGTGTTCGGTTTCGCGCCAATCATAGCGGCGGATCTCACCCCCCCCCCCCCCCGCAAAGCCTACGTCTTTTAGCAGTTTTGATAGCGAAGCGAAATCGAATACGTTGTAATGGATATTGTAAATGTAATCCTGCCTGCCAAAAATCAAGCCGATAACCAGATCCAACCTGCCGTACTTTTGATAAACCTCGCACGCCGCGCCAAAATCGGGAACGGCAAGCCGCAAAACGCCTTTCGGCTTGAGAACGCGCTTCCATTCGGTCAAAACCCGCGCCGTATCGCTTCGCTTAAAATGCTCTAGCACGTGGCAGGCGTAGATCAAATCGACGCTGTCGTCGGCGATAAACGGCAGGCTGTCGATTTGGCTTACGTGATCGACATGCGGATAATCCACCGCGTCTATGTGGGTAAATCCCTCTATGTATCGCTTGCCGCACCCTAAATGTAGTTTCACTTTTCAGCCTTTGTTTAGATTGTTTTCGCCAAAGCGCGAAAAAACGCTCAATTGTTGAACAGCGCGCTTAAAGCGCTCGCGTCCTCGCTCTTTTGGCTTTCTTTGGAAGCCATTCCAACCTCTTGCAACTCGATTTCGTAGCCCGTTAGCATAGACGCCAGCCGAATATTAACGCCCGCTTTGCCGATCGCTTTGGCTTTTTGCGCCGAATCTATCATCGCGATCGCCTTATTGTCGTCTTTGCATACCACGTCGTTTACAATCGACGGTCTCATAGCGCGGGCGATAAACTCTTCGGGGCGATCGGAATAGACGATCGCGTCGATATTTTCGCCGTTTAATTCGCCGCCTACGGCGTTGATTCGCATCCCTTTCGCTCCAACCGTTGCGCCTACGGGATCGACGTAAGGCTTATGGCTTGCCAGCGCGACTTTCGCCCTTTCGCCCGGTATTCTCGCGCACCGCTCGATCGTGATAGAGCCGTCGGCGATCTCCGGCACTTCAAGCCGCAAAAGCTCCTCCAAAAACTTCGGCGTGGTGCGGCTAAGCTCTATCCTAATCCCGTCTTTGATATTCATCGTTACGCGGCGAACGATGGTTTTTATCGTCTCGCCCGCTTTGAATTTCTCGCCCTTGATTCTATTTTTCTTCGGCAGAATTGCGCGGACTTCGCCCATTTCGATATAGGTGTTTTCCTCGCCGTCGACGCGCTCCACCACGCCGTTAATCAGCTTGCCCACTTTGGATTTATAGCTTTCGTAAACGGCGTTTTCGGTTACTTTTTGCAAAGCGCGCTCAAGCTCGATATGAAACGCCATAGCCGCCGTGCGCCCGAAAGCCTCCAAGCCGATCTCCTTTTTCAACTCGTCGCCGACTTCGGCTTCGTCGTCGATTTTTAGCGCCTCTTTTAGGCTTATAACGCCGTCTTTTTCTTCGGTATCAAGGCGCGGATCGTCGTTGGCGACAACCTCGATCTCCTGATAGAGACGATAGGCTTTTTTCTCCTCGTCGAGGATTGCGTCAAACTCAAGCTGTTTGCCCAGAATCCGCTTTGCGCCGTTTATATAGGCAACCTTCAACGCGCTATGCACGGCTTCCGAATCAAGCCCCTTTTGATTTGCGATAGAATCGACAATATCGACTATTTTTTCCAAACGAATTTCCCTTTCACAACAAAACTTTAGACAAAATCGCTACAATGGCGTTAATCAATTATAACAAAAGGCGCATTCAGATGGAACTGAAACTTGCAAGAACCGAGTTAACAGCGAAGCCAAAATCCGTTTCGCTGGACAAATTGCTGGACGCTACAAAGCAAAACGGCGCCGCGATTTTTTATTTCGACAAGGGCAATTCGCACAAAGATTTAATGGCGGCGATCAAGAAGTTTGAAACGGAAGGTTTCAGCGCGTATCTAAGAGAGATTCGCTACGGGCTTGATCAAGAAGATTACTTATATCAGGTACATGTTCTATAAACAGCCGTGCCAAAAGTTTTTATAGAGACGTTAGGTTGCGCGATGAATACGCGCGACAGCGAGTTGTTATTTGCCGAGTTGCGAGACAAAGAGGGCTACGAAAAGGCGAGCGCCGCCGACGAAGCCGATCTAATCCTCATCAACACGTGTAGCGTGCGCGAACGCCCGATAAGCAAACTGTTTAGCGAGCTTGGCGCGTTTAACCTAATCAAAAAACCAAACGCCAAAATCGGCGTTTGCGGTTGTAGCGCCTCGCATTTGGGCGCTTCAATCTTTAGGCGCGCGCCGTACGTGGATTTCGTGCTAGGAGCGCGCAACGTCTCCAAAATAACGACGGCGCTCAAAGAGCCGCGATCGGTTTATATCGACGCGGCAAACGACGACAGCGAGTATGTTTTTTCCGATTATCGATCCAACAAATACCAAGCGTTAATCAACGTCTCTTTTGGATGCGACAAACATTGCGCGTACTGCATTGTGCCGCACACGCGGGGCAAAGAGGTGAGCGTCCCTCCGAACATTGTGCTAAACGAAGCCAAAAAAGCCGCCGACAGCGGCGCGATCGAGGTTGTGCTGCTAGGGCAAAACGTCAATAGTTACGGCAGTCGTTTTAGCCGTTTTGGAGAGTCGATCGATTTTCCGACGCTGCTTGAAAAGGTGAGTGAAATCGACGGGATAAAACGCATTCGCTTTCAATCGCCGCATCCGCTACATATGGACGATCGCTTTTTGGAGGTTTTCGCGCTTAATCAGAAAGTTTGCAAGCACATGCATATGCCGCTTCAAAGCGGCTCTACCCGCGTTTTGAAGGCGATGAAGCGCGGCTATACCAAAGAGTGGTTTTTGCAAAAAGCCGAAAAAGCGCGATCGCTTGCCGCCGAGACTACGATCTCGACCGATATTATCGTTGGTTTTCCCGGCGAGCGCGACGAGGATTTCGAGGATACGCTGGACGTTATGCGCGTTGTCAAATTTGAGCGGCTTTTTGCGTTTAAGTTTTCGCCGCGCCCGATGACTCTCGCCGCTCAAATGGACAATAAAATCGACGACGAAACGGCTTCGGCTAGGCTGAATCTCACGCAATCGCTGCATAAAAAACAGCTCCGCGAGGCTATGAACGCGCAGATCGGCAAAACTTTCGAGGTTTTTTTGGAAGAAGCGGACGACAAAATCGGATTTTACGGCAGAGCGCGCAACTTTTACGCTATCAGGCTTTTGGAAGGCAAAGAGGGTACTTTTGCGCGGGCAAAAGCGACAAAAGTCGATCGCGGCGCGTTGTGGGGCGAGATCGTTGGCTAGAAAAAAAACTTTTTGGCGACGGTTTATCAAAGGCGCGGGGCTAAAAATCCTGCCGTTTTTTGGCTATTTGCTGACTTGCCTCATCTACTTTACAAGCCGTAAGCGTTTTGTTGGGTTGGATACGATCGATCCCGACGAACCCGTGATTGTCGCCTTTTGGCACGAGCATATTCTAATGTCGCCGTTTCATTGGAAAAAATTGCGCCGCGCCAAGCAAAATCCGCGCGTTTTCGCTATGGTCAGCGATCATCGAGACGGCGAATATATCGCCAGAATCGTTAATTTTCTAGGCATAGGAACGGTGCGCGGCAGCAGCAGCAAAGGCGGCGTCAAGGCGTTGATCGCGGCTTTAAGGGAGCTAAAAAACGGCGCGGACGTAGCTTTCACGCCCGACGGTCCGCAAGGTCCAAGGCACAGCGTCGCCGACGGCATTATCGCGGCGGCGCAAAAAAGCGGCGCGAAAATTTTACCGATGCGTTACGAAGCGAGCGCGCTCTGGCGGCTCACAAGCTGGGATCGCTTTATTATTCCGAAGCCGTTTGGTACGATCGCGTTTATAGCGCATGAGTTAATCGACGTGAAAGGAGTGTCTGCCGATGTCGCAAGAGAGCGAATCAAAGCGGCGCTGGAGCGTTTGGAGACTTAATTTATACGCGATCGGCTTTGCGTGCGTAGCCGTTTTTTGCATGCTTGGATACTATCTTTTTAGCCCGACGTACAGCGCGGCGAGGGAGGCTAAAGATCTGTACGGGCGCGGAATGTTCGACGAAGCGCTGGCAAAGGCGCAGGCAATCTACGCGGACAATCCGTATAACGTGCTGGCTTATTCGGTGGTCGAGCAGTCCAAAAAAGCGGTTCGCTGGAAACGTTTCGCGCTTGATTCGCAAGGTTACGCCGAGCGCGTTAAAGCGATCCAAACCCAAGAAAATATCGATCCCGCCGATATGCTTTTAATGAAAATGATGTTGGAGACGGCGATCGCCGATTACGCCAGATTGGGCGAATCCGAAACTATGTGGGATCGCGAGCTTGTCAAGGAAGCAAATGGGTATTATCAAGAATTCTCCGCCCTTTACCAAAGCCTATTTCGCGGCGCGGATCGATAATTTTTTGGTCTATCTGCAAAAAAATCGCGGGCGCGGCGCTTTGACGATCAAGGTTTATAGGCAGGCTTTGCAAGAGGCGTTCGCGCTTGCAATTTTTGACGATCGGCTAAAAACGATAGATTTTATGCCCTATAGGGAGGCGATCGCGGCGCAAGCGCCAAAAACGATCGCAAAAAAGTTAAGCGCGATCAGATCATATTTGGATTATATGGAGATTTTCGGTTCGCGTTTTCACGCATACGCGCTTGAAAGCGCAAAAGTTCCAAAATGTCTGCCAAAACCAGCCACGCACAAGCAGATTTTGCAAACCGTACGCGCAAGCGGCGGCGGCGCGGCGCTTTTGATTGAGTTTATATACGCGCTTGGCTTGAGGATTGGCGAGGCGGCGAATATAAAAATTGACGACATAGAATCAAATTGGCTGCGAATAAGCGGCAAAGGCGGCAAAACCCGTCAAGTTCCAATCCTAAACGAGCTAAAAATAAGAATCGATCGCTACATACGCGAAAGAAACCCAAAGAGGTTTTTATTTGAAAAAAATGGCGAGCCGTTAAGGGAGAATCAATTAAGATACAAGATTGCTAGGTCGTTTAAGGGGGTTGGTCTGAAGATAACGCCGCATCAACTGCGCCATGCGTTTGCCACCGAAATGCTAAACGGCGGAGCGCGAATTGCGGACGTGAGCGAAATCTTAGGGCATTCGCAAATGGCTACAACCGAAATATACACCAAACTTTCCTCGTCGCTAAAGCTAAAAAACTATCTGCGGGCGCACCCGCTTTGCAAAGGCGGCGAGCGGTGAGCGGCTTAATCGACAAACTGCTGTTTCCGCTACTGCGCGTAGCTTATACGGGCATTTACGCCGGCGGCAAAAAGGCGAATTTGCTAACGCGCATATACCAAAACAGAAAACTTATCAAAGAAGAGCGCCGCGAATTTGAAACGCCAAACGGTATTCCAAGCGGCGCTATGTTTGAATATCTCCAAAGATTAGAAAGACGCAACGCTTACGTTTACGTAGCGACGGCGTTAGCCAGCATAAATCAGGGCGCGTTGCCAAGTTGCGATCCGAATTTTTTCCGCAAAATGCATATACAAACCGATAACATCGCCACCGTTTTTATGGATAATAAATGGTCGGTCTACGCCAGCGTTTTCGATTTGGAAGAGATACAAAAAAAATACGAACCAATAGACGGCATAGACTATATTTTTCCCACCGAGACGCTAATAGATTTTTACAAGAGGCAGATTAAAGTCGAGATCGGCAAAAACGACGCCTTCGCCTTTTTATTATACGCAAAATCCAGCGCAACTTTAGCCATATATCAAAACGATATTTTCATGTATAGCTCGCATATTATTTTTGACGAAGACGTCGACGAAGAAGACGCTGGCGATCAAAACGATATGACGGACTTTTTCGACGAAACGTTAAGCGACGAAACCATAGAGGCAAATCCTGCGGAAATAAACGACGTCGGCGACGATTTCAACTCTATCGAAGATCTCAACGATTTTATCGCTTCCGACGATCCAGCCAGCCTCGATACGCTTTCGGAGCCGTCGACGGACGACGATCGCGCCGCGCCGCCCGAACTAGATCTAAGCGAAGACGCGCCGCGATTTAACATACGTCGAGATATGCTGCTGTTTAACTTTCTTAAAAACTCTTTTAACGTATATTACAAGAACGAACATTTTGCCAGCGCGTTTATTGGTTCAGCCGCAATCTTTGAAGGATACGAAGGCGCGAAAAGCGCGGCGGATTTTCTAAAAAAAGAGCTTTGCATAGACGCCAAAGTCTATCCGATCGATATAAGCGAAACAGTGTGCAAAATGGCGCGCGAAGAGGCGGCGTTATGAGCTACTCTTTAACCAAAGCCCGCGCAAAAAGACTGCTAGATACGGACACAAAGCTGTGGATATTGTTTACGGGTTTTATAATCGCGCTTTTTATAGCGATAAAAATCTTACTAACGATCTTAATAACCGCGCAGGAAATTCGCATGGAATCCTATCGCAAAGAGCGAATTTCGCAAGAAGAGCAAATGGAAAATCTTCAAAAACAAACGCAGTTAGTTATGCAAGATATTGAAACGGTATCCAGAACGATCGCAAAAAACAAAGTGATTAAAGATAGTTTAATAAATCTTTTGGATCTAATTCCCGATCAAATATACCTTACCGAAGCGCAAGCATCCGAAAAATCGCTTCGTATTAAAGGCTACACGCCTAGTCAGGATATATATAACTATCTGCTAAAACCGCCGCTAGAATCAATATTTGCCAAAACCGCCGTCTCGTTTTTATCCAACGGCAAAGGCGGATATGTTTTTGATAGTCTAAGCGTAATGGACGAGCAAGAAAGATTGTTTTATGGCGAATGATAAACCAAGAAATATCGACGTTACAAAAGCCACGTTGTTTACGCTGTTTATATTTTTTGTCGCGTTTGCGCTAATTTATTTCTCGTTTATTCCCGACGTGCGCCGATTAAAACTTGTTACAATGGCTACGGATCGCTCCGATATGGCGTTGCGCCAAACCAAAACCGAGCTGAAATTAAGAGAATCAAATCTAGCGGATATGAAGCTGGAGCATAACGACAGATTAAGGGCGCTTGAAAGCGACTTTTCAATCGAGAATTTTCACAAAGACGCTTCGCGTTTTTTCTCCAAGATCGATCTGCAATCTTTCAGAATTGATCCCATCGCTTCGCTGCAACTGCCTAGAGTAAATATCGACGAATATAACGTTAGCGCAGAGCTAAACGAGCCCGCCGATTTTTACGATTTTGTCGAATTTATCAACAGCTATAAAAACGCTATAGAACTAACGTTGCCAATCACGATCAAAACCGATTCTGGCGATCGCCTGTTGTGGAATTTTGGTTTGAAAATATATCGATCGAATACGGATCAATCCGAGCGTTAAAAATATAGCCTCTTATGTGAGGCGGTATCTTTAATCGTCTGCATGATTCGCGGAACGTTTTCGTCATAACAGTTTTTTCGTATGGAGCGATCCAGATCGCGCCGTTAAAAAAACAGATCGCGATCTTGCGCGCGGCGATAAAACTTTCTTCCTTTTGCATTTTAACGCGCTCCGATTTGCTTGGCAAAATCCCTAGTCGCTTTAGCGCTAAATCCGCTTTACGAATCGCGTCAATTGCATTTTTATCGATAATGGTTAATTGTTTTACGCATCTTTGAGAATCGGTCGTTTGAAATCTTTGATAATCGTTTTGCAACGCAGCGAAAGTCCGCTTGATTCCTTCTTTGTACCTATCTAGTATTGGCGCGGCGAAATCAACGCGGAATTTATTTCTTAAAAAACGTCGATCGGCGTTGGATCTATCGATAAAAGTTTTAATTTTTCGATCGTTTACATATCTTTCGATTTCATCTCTAGTTACGGATAATAATGGGCGGATCAGTCGATAACTTCCGCGATCGTCGATATGTCGCGTTCCAATCAGTTCAAAAAAGCCCGCGCCTTTGCACGTTTGCATCAAAAACCATTCAAACCAATCGTTTAGCTGGTGCGCCGTGATTAAAGTTTCGTAACCGTTTTCGCGTATAACTTGCTCAAAAAAAGCGTATCTTATTTTTCTCGCGTTTGCTTCAAAGTTATTGTCGCTTAATTTTACGTCGAGAACGTAAAGTTTTTTCTCGTATTTTTCGCACAACTCTTTAGCGTAAGATACCTCTAAATCGCTTTGCGCTCTAGTATGATAGTTGACGATCGCGCAATCAAACTGCGCGTCGTTTTCCATAAGAGTAAAAAAAAGCGCGGTTGAATCCACGCCGCCAGAAAACGCCAAAAGATTTTTGCCGTTTTTTAGCGCGGTTAAAAGATCGCGGCTAATCATTTAATCGCGGCAAAAGTCGCAAAATTATTCCACCGCAAAACGCACTCCGCAAACGAAAAACCAGCGTCTAAAATCATCTCTTTATTCTCTTTTTCGTTATATGGCACAAGCACGTTTTCTAGCGCTTCGCGTTTTTGCGATATTTCATAATCCGAATAACCTTGAACGCGCTTAAAATCATAATAGCGGTCAATCAGTATTTTATCCAGCTTTCTATGCTCGCACGCAAGTTTTTCGCTGAAAATAAAGATCGCCCCTTTCTTTAGCCAGCCGCAAATTTTCTTAACGAATTCGCCGCGTTTTGGAGGACGAATAAATTGCAAGAGATAGTTTGCGCTTATCGCGTCCACATCGTCAAACGACAATTCGTTTGCGTCTGCGGTTATAAACTCTATATTTGCGCTGAAAGCCGCCGATTTTTCTTTGGCTTTTCGTATCATCGCGGCGGAATTATCCACGCCGATTAGCGTTAAGTTTGGATTGATTTTATTAAGCCGCAACAGTAACGCGGCGGTGGAGCAGCCTAGATCGACGACTTTCCCGCCGTCGATCCAGCGCGTAATTAAATCCGCGACGTAATCTACGCTTTCTAAATATCGCGGCACGCTTCTAACGAGCATATCGTCAAATACGCCGGCTACAGCCGAGTCAAACTCGAACTGCTTTTCTCTAGGTTTTGCGAAACGATTATCAGCCGCGGACATAAAAGCCCTTAGCGTTTTAACGCCAAAGTTAGGCTTTATCTTTTAAGCCAAGCTCTTTGATAACTGCGGCGTACCTATGAATATCTTTTTGCCTAAGATAGCGTAATAATCTTCTGCGTTGTCCGACCAGTTTCAGCATGCCAAGTTTTGAGCTGTGATCTTTAATATTGCGCTGCAAATGCGCGGTAAGCGCTTCGATTCTTTGAGTAAGAAGCGCGATCTGAATTGCGGGCGAACCCGTGTCTGTTTCTTTGGAGCTAAATTTGCCGATAATCTCGGCTTTTTTCGCCTTATCCAAAGCCATAACGACCTCCTGATAGGTAATTTTGAACGTGAAATCATACCCGTTTTGCCTTAAACCTCGTTTTATCCCCCTTGAATTGCGCCGCGCGCGCCCTCGTCGCTTCTAAAACAAGCGAATATCAAGAGCGTTCAAGCGGCGCAAAGCCTCGAAAATTGATCTTACTTGCCCTTTGCGAACGCCTCTCGCGTCATTTTGGAGATTAGTTTAATTTGTGTAAAATGGCGGTTTAAGCGCCGCGATTAAAAATTGGCAGGATAGCATGAAAACAGACTCGACAAACGTTGAAACAAGCCGCGCAAAAGAGGCTTACGAACGCGCTTTA
>JAISMA010000078.1 GCA_031276985.1 Helicobacteraceae bacterium
CAAAGCGCGGCGAAAATCGGCGGCGCTTAAAATTGAAGCGCTTGTTTAATAAAAATGATTATATGCTTTTGCTAATGATTACCGCGATAGACGCAATGATAATCATTCTATAATGTCAGGCGAAATTACCATACGGAGCTTAAATGAAAGCATTTATATTCACGTTGGCGCTTGTCGCGGCGGCGTTTTGCGCCGAACTCGACGACGTGCTAAAACAAAGCGCGGCGGACATTGAAAACGCCGCGGCTTTGCAGGCTAAAATCGACGCGCTGGACGACGAAACAAAGGCGCTTTTTGACGAGTATCGCCGCGTAACGCGAGAGATTGAGATTCAAGAGCGCTATAACGCGGAGCTTGAAAAACTTGTTGCCGCGCAAAACGCGGAGAGCGAAAGCATAAAAAAGCAGATCTACGCGGTGGAAGAGACGACCAGAAGCGCGTTGCCGCTGATAAGCAAAATGATCGAAGGTTTTGAAAGCCTCGTCGCTTACGATCTGCCGTTCCTGCCGACAGAGCGCGCCGATCGCGTCGCGAAGCTCAAAGCGCTAACCAATCGCGCCGACGCGTCCGTGGCGGAAAAGTATCGCATCGCGCTGGAGGCTTACGCCATTGAAAGCGAGTATTCGCGCACGATCGAAGCCTACGCGGGCGAATTGGAAGACGGCAGAGCGGTCGATTTTTTGCGGCTTGGACGAATCGGGCTTTATTATTTAACGCGCGATCACAGCGAAGCGGCGCGATACGATATGGAGCGAAAAGCGTTTGTTCCGATTGATTCCGCCGATACGGAATCCTTGATTAACGCGGTTAAGATCGCCAAAAAAGAGAAAGTGGCGGATTTGATCGCGCTACCGCTTGCCGCGCCAAAGGATAAACGATGAAACGAATTTTGCTGGTTTTTGCGTTGGCGGTTTGCGCGGCGTTTGGCGACAATCTGGATCAACTGCTGGAAAAGGTGCGAAAAAGCGGCGAGCAGGAGCGTCAAGCCGAGCTTGCGCGGGTCAATCGGTTTTTGGCGGAGCGCAACAACGCGGCGGCGCTTTTGAAAAGCGCGAAAGCCGAATATGAAAAATCGCAGGCAAAAGGGCGCGCGCTGGCTAGTCAAGCCGACGCGAACGAGAAGAAAAACGCCGATCTAAACGACGAGTTAAGACGAAAAAGCGGAAGCCTAAACGAGCTTTTTGGCGCGTTTAAGCAGCGCGTGGGCGAGTTCAAAGCCGAAACGGACGATTCGATCGTATCGGCGCAAATCCCCGAAAGAGCGGAGCAGATTCTGGCGCTTGTAAATTCGCGCGAATTGCCAAGCTCAAGCGATTTGGAGCGGTTTTGGGCTTTGCAGCTTGAGGAGATAATTCTCGGCGGCAAAATCGAGCGTTTCAAAACAACCGTCATCGACGCAAGCGGCGAAAAACGGGAGCGAACCGTCGTCAGACTCGGCGCTTTTGGCGCAGTGTCCGAAGGCGAATATTTCGTTTGGAAAAACAACGCGATCACCGCAAGCGCGGGACAGCCAAGCGGCGGCGTTCAGCGACAGGCGAAAGCGTTTGAAAACGCTACGGAAGCCAAAACGATCGCCGTTGATCCCACTCGCGGATCGCTGTTGGAGCTTTTCGCTTTGCGCCCTAGCTTTGTGGAGCGCATGACGCAGGGCGGCGCGATCGGGTATCTGATTTTAACGCTCGGCGCTTTTGGCGTTTGCATGGGATTGTGGCGCGTTGTTTGGTTGCGCTCAATCGACAAATCGGTAAAACGTCAGCTTGCAAACGTCGATTCGCCTCGCGCCGACAATCCGCTTGGGCGCGTTTTGCTTGAAACCAAAAGCAAAGAAAGCGCGCTGGATTTGGAACTTAGCGCGTTGGAAAAAGGACAAGGCGCGATCAAACTACTCGCCGCCGTCGCGCCGCTTTTGGGGCTACTTGGCACCGTTGTGGGCATGATCGGCGCGTTTCAGGCGATCACGCTCTTTGGCGCGGGCGATCCGAAACTGATGGCGGGCAGCATTTCGCTGGCGCTGGTTACTACGATGCAGGGGTTGATCGTGGCTGTGCCGCTGCTGTTTATACACGGCTTTTTACGCTACAGAAGTCAAACGATCGGCGATCGGCTTGAAAGCGCCTGCGTATGAACGCGATCCTTCGCTTTATGGACAACGGGGGGCTGGCTATGTGGCTGATCGCCGCGCTTAGTTTCGCGCTGTGGACGCTGGTTTTTTGGCGTCTTTTTTTCCGCGCAAACGTTATGCAACTGCTTAAAACAATCGTAGTGATCGCGCCGCTTCTTGGGCTTTTTGGCACGGTTATGGGAATGATCGAGGTCTTCGAGGCGATCGCGCATTACGGATCAAGCGAGCCTAGAGTTTTTGCTTCCGGAATCGCGCGCGCTACCTTTCCGACAATGGCGGGGCTTACGATCGCGCTGATTGGAATGTTTGTCTCCACGAAGTTTATCTACTCGCTTGGAGACAATTCGTCAAAAGGGATAAAACGATGAGATTACGAAGACATGACGAAGAGACGGGCGTGGATATGACGCCAATGCTTGACATCGTTTTTATTATGCTGATCTTTTTTATCGTTACCGCTTCGTTTGTTAAAGAATCGGGCATTAGCGTCAACAGCCCGCGCGCTTCGACGGCGCAGACGCAAGATCAGGCGAATGTGATGATTGCTATCAACGAAGCGGGCGAAATATGGATCGACGGGCGAATGGTGGATATTCGCGCGATAAGAGCTAACGTGGCGCGTCTAAAAGCGCTTAATCCCGAAGGCGCGGTCGTGATCCAAGCCGACGCCAACGCAAAAACCTATCTGCTCGTCGAGGCTATGGATCAGGCGCGACAGGCGGGAGTTGAAAATGTGTCAATCGCGGCGCGCCCCAAGTAAGGCGTTTTTCAGAGGCTTCGGCGCGATCTTTTTAGGCGCGTGCGCGTCCGTAGCCACGCTGTGGTTAATGGCGCTTGCGACCAATTTCGCGCCAAGCGAAAAGCGCAACGGCGACTTTGACAAAATAGTCGAATTTGTCAGATTGCGCGAAGAGAGCGCGTTAACGCCGCAACCTAGAACGATCTCGCCGCCAAAACCGCCGCCTCCGCCGGAACTTCGTACGGAAATAGACGCGAGCGCTATTGAGGCGACAAGCGCATACGCTTTCAAGATCGACTCTTCTATGCTCTCGACAAGCGGCATAGCGATGGGGCGCGGAACTCCCGAACGCGGCTTGATTCCTGTTTCGGGAATTGCGCCGAACTATCCGCGCGCCGCGAAAACGCGAGGGATCGAAGGAAACGTGGAGCTGGAGTTTGTCATCACCGAAAGCGGCGAAGTAACGGACATAACCGTCATAAGCGCCGCTAACGGCGATTGGTTTATCGAAACGGCTGTTAGGGCGTTGTCGCGTTGGCGTTTTTCGCCCAAAATAGTAAACGGCGCGCCGACGCGTCAGCTTGCTAGGCAGGTATTTACCTTCAAATTGGAGAACTAAATATGAGAACGATTTGGATTTTATCGGTGTTTTGCGTTTTGCTGAACGCCGCTTTGCCGCTTGAAGAGGCGAAAGCGCATTTGGACGCGGGACGCTATAAAGAGGCTTACGAACCGCTTAAACAGGCTATGGCTATGGTTGAAAAGCCGCCGATCGCTTGGCGGCGCGTGTTGGCTTCGCTGTGCCTTGAGATCAACAATACCAAAGAGGCGATCGAAACTTTTAAGAGCGTAGTAATCGAGCAAGAGGCGACCGAAGGCGATTTTATGGGGCTGTTTTACGCCTATTCTTTGATTGGCGACGAGAAAAACGCGCTTGGAACGTTAAGCGCGGCGCAAGCGGCGGGCAAGCTGGACAAAGAAACGGGGCTTACGATCTACTCAAGCATGCTGGCGCAAAACGGCGGCGCGATACGGGCGGCTAAAATCCTGCGCCGCGCGATCGACGAGAACAAAATCGCCAAAACCGCGCAAAATTACGAGCGACTTTTTTACGCCTATCGTCAGGCGCGGGAGCATAGAGAAGGACTGCGCGCTATCAACTTGGCGGGATCTTTAAAGCCAAACGAAAGGTTTTACGCGCAAGCGGCTTACGTCGCGTTTGAGGCGGGCGAATTCGGCGAGGCAATCGAAGCCGCCAAAAAAGCGATCGAGCTTGGCGCGAAAAACGCGGCTTCGCTTAAGTTGCTAATCGGCGCGTGCGCGATCGAAACAAAGGACTATATGCTGGCGCGATCGGCGTTTGCCGAAGCG
>JAISMA010000163.1 GCA_031276985.1 Helicobacteraceae bacterium
TCGTCTTTGGCGACGATTCGCGGTTGAAACCGCGCGGCGTTTAGCCGCAAGCCTTCCGCGTTAAGCGAGATCGCCTTTTCGGGACAGACGCTTTCGCACTCGCCGCACATAGTACACAGCGCGTCGGTTGCGCGTAAAATCCCTTCCGTTTCATCGGCGGCGATCGCGCCTGTTACGCACCCCGCCGCGCAACTCGCGCACAATGTACAGGCGGATTCGTCGACCGCGATCGCGCCAAAGCGCTCGCTAGGAACTACGCCCAAATCCCGATCGCCAACGGCGGCGCGAAGCCTTGCGGCAAACCGCGCTCTTGCGCTCGCGTTATCCAGCGACGGGCTGTAGCGGCTTTTTGCGATCGGGCGCGCCTCGTCGATTTTGTCAATCGCCAAAACCGCTTTCGCGTCATACGTCGCCTCGCAAACGCCGTTAATGAGCGCCAGAGCGCGCTCGTCCAAACTCTCGACATTCGCGGCGACGATCTGCGATCCGCTTTCTTGCAAAAGCGTCAAAAGCGACGTTTCGTTCAGAAAACCGCCGTTTGGCGTTATAAGCGGCGCGACGCCCGCGGGCAAAGGACAGGCAAGCGTTTCCAACGCTTTTTCGTCGATCAAAAGCGGAATTAACCCTTCGTAGAGCCTTGCAATCGCGCAAAAAGTATCCGCGCCCATCGCGCCAAGCTCCAACGCGCCCGTAGGACACGCGCCAACGCATTTGCCGCACGCAAGACACAGATCGTCCGCGTATTTAAGCCGATGCGTCGTTTCGTCTTTGACAATCGCCTTTTGCGGACAGGCTAAAACGCACAAACCGCAACTATCGCCTATTTTGCCGCAGTATTGACAGGCTTCCTCGTCGTAGGTTATTTTGTGATCCATAACGGCGCGATCGTAAGCGATAGCCCGCGCCTCGTATAAAATCTCCACGATCTTTGCGCGCGCGCCCTCGTCCGATTTTGAGTTAGCCAAAAACCAGTCGATTTCGGGCGCGTAGATCAACGCCGCTCCGACGCGGTTTGATACCAGATAATCGCGCTCGCCTTCGGCGCGAAAATCAAACGACTCGCCAAGCGCCGATTCAAGCGACTGCGGCGCGTCCAACAGCAAGAACTCTTTTTGCAAACCAAACCCTTGTCTTAAATTCTTAAAAAAAATAAACACATATTTTTCTTAATCGTAACATAATTATATATAAACGGCGCTCAAAAGGCTCGCGGCAAACTTGGAACGTCGTTTGCTAATTAACTGCGATTAACGGCGAAAGGCGCAAATGCAAACGGGTTTTTACAGCAACGCGGGCGGAATGGTTACTCAATTTAACCGCCTCGATACGATCTCCAATAACCTAGCTAATATCAACGCGACGGGCTATAAACGCGACGATATTGTCATCGGCGATTATATGCGCCTATACAAAGAAACGCACGATATTTTGCCTATTCGCAATCACACGAGAGACGGATCGCAACATCTAAACCGCGCTATGACCCGAGCGCCGCAGGTTGTGGAGCGATATACCGATCACGATCTTGGCGCGATGATGCAAACGGGCGCTCCGCTTGACGTCGCGTTGCAAAGTCCGAATCTTTTTTTCGTGGTTGAAACGCCAAACGGCGTTCGCTACACACGCGACGGCGCGTTTAGGCTTGATGAAGAAGGTTATCTGATCGCCAAAGAGGGTTTTAGAGTTTTAGGCGCTAACGGATCGCCGATTCAGTTAACCGCGGGCGATCGCAAAATCGCGCTTAGCTCGGAAGGAACGTTTTACGCGCAAAACCGCGAAAATCTGCTTGAGCAAGAGGAGATCGCGACGCTACAGATCGTTAGATTCGACAACGTAAAACGGCTTGAAAAAATGGGACATAACTATTTCAAAAACGCGGAGGGTTATCCAGATCCAATAGCGGCTGGGGGGCAGTTTCTAACGGCGCAGGGTTTTTTGGAAAAATCCAATGTGAACGCGGTTAGCGAAATGACCGCGTTAATCGAGACAAATCGTCTTGTCGGTATGTACCAAAAAGCAATGGATACGCATATGAACGAAATCAACGGCGACGCGATAAACAAACTCGCCATAATCAAAGCCTAAAGGAGATAAAAGATGATTCGATCGCTATACACAGCCGCGACGGGAATGAAGGCGCAACAGCTTTCGATTGACGCGACGTCCAACAATATCGCCAACGTTAATACGACGGGCTACAAAAAACAGCGCGCCGAATTTGCCGATTTGATGTATCAGGTAATGGAATACGCGGGCACAAGCACGAGCGCCACGACGATCAGCCCGACGGGAATCGAAGTGGGACTCGGCGTTCGTCCGACGGCGATCCAGAAGCTCTTTTCGCAGGGCAATTTCAAAGAAACGGGCAACCAGCTTGACGTTGCGATCAGCGGCGAGGGATTTTTTCAAATTCAGCTGCCCGACGGGACGACCGCGTATACCAGAGCGGGCGCTTTCAAACTCGACGAAAACGGAACGATCGTAACCGCCGACGGCTATCCGCTTTTGCCGCAAGTGGTCGTGCCCGCCGATACGACGCAACTTACGATTGGAACGGACGGCACGATCAGCGTAATGCAGGCGGGACAGACGCAAAGCGCGCAGATAGGTCAGTTTGAGTTAGCCAACTTTATCAATCCTGCGGGCTTGCACTCTTTGGGCGACAACAACTACGTCAATACGACCGCTTCGGGCGACGCGGTTGTGGGGCAGCCCGGGTTGAACGGCTTAGGGCAAACGCGCCAACTTTTCTTGGAGCTTTCAAACGTGCAGCTTGTCGACGAGATGACCGATCTAATCACGGGTCAGCGCGCGTACGAAGCAGGAAGCAAGGCGATTACCACAAGCGACGAAATGCTCAACACGGTTAACGGCTTGAAGCGATAGCGCGATCGCGAGCGGTTTTAGCGAGTTAGGCTAAAATCGCGCTTTATTTTGCGTTAAGGATTACCTGTGGCTACCGCTTGGCGTTTTGGCGACAATATCGACACCGATTTGATTATTGCGGCGCGTTATCTGAACACTTCCGAGCCAAAAGCTCTCGCCGCGCGTTTGTTTGAGGACGCGGACGCGGATTTTACGAAAAAGGCGCAAAAGGGCGATTTTGTCGTCGCGCTGAACAACTTTGGCTGCGGATCTAGCCGCGAACACGCGCCCGTAGCCATAAAAGCGTTTGGCATAGCGGGCGTGATAGCCAAATCCTACGCGCGGATTTTCTATCGCAACGCCTTCAACACGGGGCTTCGCATCTACGAAGTCGCGCAAGCGGACCGCATAGAAAACGGCGATCAAATCGAAGTGGATAACGCGGCGGGCGAAATCAAAAATCTCACCAAAAACGAAACCTACAAGTTCAATCCCATACCGCCTTTTATGCAAGAGCTTATCGATGCGGGCGGACTTATGGAACACGCGAAAAAAGAGATCGCCGCTTTGGGATAAAGCGGTTAATAATTAGGAGCTAATCATGGAAGAAAACCAAAGTTACGAAGCCAAAATCGAAGCCGCAAAAGCGATCTTAACGGAGCTGAACAAAAGCGATCTGCCGCTGGATAAAGCCACCGCGCTTTTCAAAGATGGCAAAAAGGCGCTAGACGAGGCGACAAAACTGCTTGAAAACGCGAAATTAGAATACGAGGAGTTGCAAAATTCAAACGGTTAATATCGCGATTTTACAAATCGACGCGCAAACGCCGGATTCGGCGCGGCTGGATTATCTGCTTACGCAGGCGAAAAATCGCGGATCGCGTTTGGCGGTTTTGCCCGAATACGCCTTTGGAGCGTTTTTCAAAGAGCTTGAAAAAGCGCCGCTTTCAGAGATAAAATTGGCGGGCGCGAAACAGTACGAAAACCTATCAAAACTCGCAAAGCAATACAAAACAACAATCGTCGCGCCGTTAATTCGCGTCGCAAACGGCAAACCTATTAAAAGTATTTACCGATTTAGCCCCGATCGCGTTTGGCGCTACGATCAGCAAATACTAATCGACTATCCGCATTGGAACGAAGCGGCTTTTTTCGCGGGCGCTAACGGCGATCTAAATCCGCCGATTTTTAC
>JAISMA010000057.1 GCA_031276985.1 Helicobacteraceae bacterium
TCAAAGGCGTTTGCAGATTGGCTATAACCGCGCGGCGCGGATTGTGGAGCAGTTGCAAAAAACGGGCGTTTTAAGCGAGCAAAACAGCAAGGGACAGCGCGAAATCCTCTAACGCCGCCCTTGCTTTATCGTTTCGCGTTTTGGCGTTCAAAAACTCGTTTAACAACGTTTCGCGCTATCGCCCGCTCCCGCCACAAACAATAATTAAATCGCGTTATCGGAGTTTATACGTTTGCGCTTGTTCTTTTGACGAGTTTAACGGGATTGTTTTTAACTTACGATTAGATATAAACGAAATCGCGGGAGCGTTTCAAGCCGTATGGGATTGGATATATACAAATCGGCAAGGCTTTATGGCGCGTATCGTCGCTTTCGGTGGCGCTGTTTGGCGCAAGCGAAATCATAATGTTTTGCATACGCAAGAAAAAAACGGCAGAGCGCCAGAATAAACATTTATATCCCCGCCTTGCGCTCATAAATGAGCTATCGCTTCGTCGTTAGAATGGCGGGAGGGAAGGCGGTCGGCGGAGAGATAGATATTGATCGCCGCGTTCTCGCTTCGCTTGTCGTAAAGATCGTATCTTTCGTACTCCTCGCGCCACTCTAGCGGCGTTCGCTCAATCGCGTTTTTGACCAGCTTTCGCTCTATTGCGCCTTCGTCCTCGCGCTTAATCTCGTCAAAACGGCTTAACAGCAGCATATTTTGCGTCGCCTCGACCTGCGCGTTCGTTCCGATTTCGGCGCGGTCGTAAATCTCTTTCCACTCCTTCGCGCTCGCCGCAAGCGTTCGCATACGCCGCAAAGCGTTTATGCGCGGCTGCGTTCCATACGGCGCGAGATCGTAAATCTCTTTCCACTTCGCAAACTCCTCGCCGCCTATTTTCGCAAGCCTGCGATCGCACAACTCCGCGATTCGTTGATCGTCGTAACGCGCCTCTCGAATTTCAATCAGCGTTTTTGCGTCCGCCTCCAGCGCCGCGAGTTTGGCAAACGCCAGCTCTTTTGCCTTCGTCCCCTCTTTTGCCGCCGAATAAACGTCCAGCCATTCGTCCATTCGCTTAAGCCGCGCAAAATACATGGCGTAAACTTCGTCGCGGCGGTTTTCAAGCGCGTTGTAATACCACGCCGCTTCGCCAATCTCCAGCTTTTCGGGTATTTCGTATATGCCGTTTGCCGTCTCTTCAAGCCGCGATATATTCGCGTCCGCGTTGCGGATTGTTTGCGACGAATCTTGCGCGTAATCGCTCACGAATTAGACCTCGATAGTTTGTTTTCCTTTGAGGCGATACGCGAAAGCAAACGCTTCTGCCACGGCGTTAAACAGCTTTTCGGGTATCTCTTGTCCTATATCGGCAAGTTTGTAAAGTTCTCGCGCAAGCGGCGGATTTTCCACAATCGGCACGTCGTGCGCCCTTGCGATCTCCTTGATTCGTATCGCCAGCAGATCCGCGCCTTTTGCGACGATAACGGGCGCTTTGTGTTTGGCGCTATCGTAGCGAAGCGCCACGGCGAAATGCGTTGGATTCGTTACCACGACGTCCGCGCTTGGAATATCCGACATCATGCGCTTACGACTCATCTCCGCCTGAATGCGCCTGATACGCGCTCTAACTTCGGGACTGCCCTCGATATTTTTGTACTCGTCGCGCACCTCTTGCTTGCTCATTCTCAGGCGCTTAAAGTGAAAATAGCGCGTAATAACCAGATCGATAATCGCAAAAACAAAAAAAACCGACAACAGCGCCAGCGCGACGACCAGCGCCTTGTCGATCAGCCAATCAATCTGCGCTCTAAGCGGTAGCGTTTGGGCATGCGGCAGTTCGGCGGCGTAATTCCACAAAAACGCGGCGGCGACCGTCATCGCAACCGACACCTTCGCCGTAATCTTAAAACCGTCCAGAAAACGCTGCGTCGAAAAGAGCGATCCAAGCCCTTTGATTGGATTTAGCTTTTTCAGATTTGGCTGCAACGGCTTTAGCGAAAAGATAAATCCAAACTGCGCGATATAGCCAATCGCGCCAAACAGCGCCGTCAAAACGGCAATCGGCAGCGCGAGTTTTAGCGTCTCGATCGCGCTCGCAAGCCCCAATCCGCCAAGCGCGTTCATGCCAAGCTCTTTGCCCGCGTAAGAAAGGCAGTAGCGAAAAAACGCCGCCAAACCGCTTGCGATAAACCCGAAAAACGCCGCGAATCCAAGCGTTGCGGCGGCTAACGCGATCGCGCCCGCCATATCGACGCTTTTTGGAACGTTGCCCTCTTTTTTCGCGTCCTCCAGCCGTTTTGGAGTGGCTTCTTCGGTTTTATCCGCGCCGCTTTCGTCCGCCATTTACGCCCGCTTCAACTTCATTGAAAAATCCAGCCAAACCGCGTGGTGCGTTAAACTGCCCGTACTGATCGCGTCGATCCCCGCCAATTTGTAGCGGTCGATATTCTCAAGCGTAACGTTGCCGCTAACCTCGATTTTTGTCGAAGACGACGTTTTGTCCCGAAGTTTCACGACCTCTTTTATGCTTTCAACGTCCATATTGTCGCACATAACAATGTCCGCTTTGGCTTCAAACGCCGCTTTCGCGCTCTCCAAACTCTCGCACTCTACGTCGATTGTCGCCGTCCACGGGATATTTTTCCTAGCGTCAATCACAAACGCCTTCAGATCGTCAATCGCGGCCAAATGCGTGTCTTTAATCATCAAACAATCATCCAGCCCAAATCGATGATTGATCGCGCCGCCAACGCGAGTGGCGTATTTTTCCAGCTCGCGCAGAAGCGGGCGGGTTTTTCTCGCGTCCAAAAGCGCTATGTCGCTTCCGCGAAGCCGATCGGCGTAACGGCGCGTTTGCGTGGCGATACCGCTAATGTGTTGCAGCAAATTCAGCAGCGTTCGCTCGACTTGCAACAGCATCGTATCGTCGCCCTCAAGCTCTATTAGCGTTTGTCCGCTCGCTATCGTCTCGCCGTCCTTGACGAAAAACGTTAGCTTAATTCCCGTTTCTTTGGCTAACGCTTTGGCGTAAAGCTCGCCTCCAAATATCCCTTCGCATTTGGATTTCACAATCGCTTTGGCGTTTTTCGGCGCTTTGCAACGCGCAAACAGATCGCCGCGCCCAATATCCTCTTTTAGTACCAAACGGACAAACTCCGCTAACGTCCCCATAAACGCTCCTAATTCATTGACGACTATATTAACAAAAGCGCTATAATGCCCGTTGCTAGTTTTGACGCGCATTACGCGCTAGAAAGGACACAAAAATGAAGTCGGTTTTTAACGCCGCGATCGCAAGCGATTGCGTTGAATCGGGGGGGGGGGGGGTAGCCCTCTTTCTAGGCAAGGCTCAAACGGGCGTTTCGCTCCGCGTTTCAAAAGATGCTCAAACAAGCGCGTCCTTGCGGACAATGCGCGTAACGAAAGGGGCTTAATATGAGAGCCTTTATTGTTTGCGCGGCGCTATTGGCGCTGCTTGGTTGCGGCGGCGGCGGAGGAGGCGGAAGCGGTGGTGGTGGCGGAGGCGGCAACGGCGACGCAAGCGACGAAGATTTTTCCGTAGGCGCGATTGGCGAGGCTTTTCCAAGCCTTGACGAAGGCAAGCTAAAGATACAGCAAGGGCAGATCACAAAATGGTACTACTACGCTTCAAAAGCGGCGGTAAGCGACTATGCAAGCGCGTTGCTAGACAAAGGTTTCAGCTCAAGCGTAACAAATTGCGGCGGAAGTCCTTATGATCGCTCAAAAGTTCTCGATAAGGGCAGTAAGCTGGCGTGCGCGGAGATAAATCAGGAGGGCGATTTCAACCTTGAATTGTTAAAGATCGACGGCTCGCCAAGCGGCTCGGAGGTAAGAGACGTCTATGGCGATGTACCGGGCGATATTTACTACGTTGATCGCATCATAGTGGCAACCTACGACTCGGCTTTTGAAAACGCGGCAGACTCGTATAAAGACGCGCTTGAAAGCCCAAGCAACGGTTTTACTTGTCTGCCGGTCAGCGGTTATATAGAGTGCTATAAAACAAACGGCAACCTAAAGTACGAGGTTCTTGTTGGAGGCGTTATGTCGGACGGAACGCCATACGGCGTTATTCAGTGGAGCATCTACGGCGGCAAAGCCAAAGGGATCGCTAACGAGGCTTCCTGCTCTGTCGAGACCAATATCTCGTACTTCGACCCTAACGATTACATTGGTAATCCAAACGCGGCTTTTGCGAGCGACGATCGGCTTGCGGTCTATCAGTGGCATTTGAAAAACTGGGGGCAAAAAAGCGGTACTAGCTACGGCGCGAAAACGGTGGGCGAAGATATAAACGTTACAAAGGTTTGGGAAGACGGCATTAAGGGAGAGGACGTAACGATTGGCATTGTCGATAACGGCACGGACTTTACGCATCCCGATTTAGCGCCAACTCACGATCCGTCGTTAAGCCGCAACTACTATAGCCATTTGAACGATCCGTATCCCGTTAAAGCCGATTGCTCGCACGGCACGGCGACTGCGGGCATTGCGGGCGCAAGAGGCGGCAACGGCGGCGTTATGGGCGTAGCGCCAAAGGCGAATTTGGCGGGATTAAACATTGGACTTGGTTGCGGCGGTTATATGCCATACACAACGGACGTAGCGGACGCGCTAAGCGCGGCGGTGGATATTTCGTCCAATTCATGGGGTTCGTCCGCGCCGACCGCAGTCGACGAGACGTTAGACAACGCGATAATCGAAGGCGCGGCTACGGGACGAGGCGGCAAAGGCACGGTATACGTGTTTGCCGCGGGCAACGATCGCTCCCATAACGCCAACGGCAACTACGATCCGACGCAAAGCCTGTTTCAGTCGATTAGCGTAGCGGCGCTTGCTTCCGACGGTAAATACGCTAAGTATTCCAACAAAGGCGCGAATTTGTTAGTTAGCGCTTACGGCGCGTCTCAAACTTCGACGGCAAGCGGTAACGCGGCTGACGACGCGTGGATATTTACGACCGACGTATACGGTTGCGCCAAAGGCGAAAACCTTTACGGGCAGCTTCCGCACGCGTTGAACGATTGCGGACAGTACAACGCCAAAATGAACGGCACAAGCGCCGCCGCTCCAATGGTTTCGGGCGTTGTGGCGTTAATGCTTGAAGCAAAACCAAGTCTAACTTGGCGCGACGTTCGCTATATTCTGGCGACGACGGCTAGAAAGAACGATCCGACAAATAGCGATTGGAAGAAAAACGGCGCGGGCTATTTGGTTAATCACAACTACGGCTTTGGCGCGGTGGACGCCTATAGCGCGGTTGAAAAGGCGAAAACCTTTACTTCGCTTGGAGCGCTAATAACGAGAGAGGAAAGCGAAACGGTTAATTCCAGCGTTACTTTCAACACCACGCCAAGAGAAGAAACGCTTACCTTTTCGGGTAGCGGTATTGACAAGATCGAATATGTCGACGTATGGGTCGATATAAACGATTATTCCTACGCCACTAAGCTAAACGTTACGCTAATCTCGCCAAGCGGAACAACATCCGAGCTTGCCTATGACACCTATAGCGGTACTTGGACGACGGGCATATACGACGGCGGATTTCGCTTTGGAACGGCGCGACATTTGGACGAAAGCGCGGACGGAACTTGGACGCTAAAGATTAGTAGCGGTTCTAGCCAAACCAGACTTTTCAGAAACTGGAAAATCAAAATCTACGGAAGGAGCAACTAATGACTCGCTATCTTTTACCTTTGCTTGCGGCGACGGCGCTATGCGCCGCGCCTATCGTCATCAAAGAATCGCCCGATAGAAAGG
>JAISMA010000062.1 GCA_031276985.1 Helicobacteraceae bacterium
GCAAAGGCGTTAAAAAAGATATTGCTAAAGCGCGAACGCTTCTTGAGCGAGCCTATGAAAAGGCTACGCCCGGAGGAGAATTAAGTAGGTTGGTAAAACAAGCCCTAACCGCCCTCGACGCTAATCAATCCAAATGACGACAATTCTCGCCGTTCAAACGATAGACGACGGCAGGAACAAGAAAGACGAACTGAACCGCTCCAGTCCCAACGATATAAGAAAGTATTTCGCAAGATTATACGACGACGATCCCGAACTCTACGATCTATGCGCCTTTAACGAGTTTAGCGCGCTTAAAGCCGCGATAGGCAGATATTCCGTAACCGACGATAAAGACGGCGTAAAGTTTCCCTTTAGCATGGTCATAGGCAGAGATCGCAACGCCGTTTATACGATCGAGGCTATAAAACTATCTCCTTCGCTCGCGCTTGAGGCGAAGGGATTATACTTTTACCATGCCGACGAAAGAGGCGCTTTTATACAAAGCGATCTAGACAAGGCAAACGAAGGATACGACCAAGCAAGCCAAACGCAAAGCGATCAAACAGATCAATCGCTTTCGTATCGGAACATAAGCGCTCTTATCAAAGAGAGAATAAACGTAGCTCATCGTATCGTAGCGACATACAAAGCCAATAAGATCGCTAAAATGGAGCGCGATATGGAACGCGCCAAAGCCGAAGGCAGAATGGTCTTTTACAACGAAGGCGCTCTCGATAACCCAAAGGTCTTTTCGGAACGCTTAGTAAAAGAGCTTACGGAAGCCTTGAAGCCTATAGCGATTATAGTCGCAACGGACAACGCCGCGCTAAAGTATCTGATAACGTGGAAAGTAGAACCTGACGGGCAAAGAGCTTCCGTTTTAATATCGGATTGCAGGCGAATAACGCTTAACCGATACGATCTAAGATACCTTAGAAACGAAGCTAAGGTTATAACAGAGCCTTACGCTCTGCCAAACGAACGAGAGGAGAAACAGATCTATGATCGCGAGCATTACGAATTCTGGAAGATCGTTTAATCGCGGAATGGAAATAATCGCGCAATCGGGAATGTTAGAAAAGTCCGATATGTTAGAAACAACGATTGAATATAAACGATCGAACGTTCAACAAATACGACAAACGCAACGATCAATCGTTCATCAAACGCGCAGATCGCAACGATCAATCGTTAATCAAACGAAACGATCCGAAACAATTGAACATGAGCGATCAATCGTTCATCAAACGCGCAGATCGCAACGATCAATCGTTAAGCGAACGCAAAGATCGCAAACGACCAAACGATCGAGATCGTTATTTTCGTTTCTGTTTTCGTTCTCTTTTTTATCGCTCTTTTCGTTTAACGTTTCGGCGAACGCTGAAATAGATATTTACGGCTCATATTCCGACAGAAGGATAACCGAATTAGAAAGCGCGGCTTCCAAAGGCGACGCAACGGCGGCTTACGAACTAGCGACTATTCATAAAACCGATAAGAAATATAAACAAGCTATCAAGTGGTACGAGATTTCGCATAAAATGGGCGATAAAGACGCCGCTTATGCTTTAGGCGTACTCTACGAGGACGATCTTAAAGATTATCCAAAAGCAATCAAATGGTACGAGATCGCGCATAATCAAAAAGATAAAAAAGCCGCTTACGCTTTAGGTTTGTTATATAAAGATACGCTTAAAGATTATTTAAAAGCTATCGAATGGCTTGAAGTAGCGCATAATCAAAAGCATAAAAAAGCCGCCTACGCTTTAGGATTAGTACATAAACAACAATTACAAAATTATGCAAACGCTGAAAAATGGTACGAGATCGCGCATAATCAAGGCGATAAAGACGCGGCTTACGCTTTGGGTATTCTTTACGGAAATATATTAAAAGACTATCCAAAAGCTATCGAATGGTATGAAACGGCGCATAATAAAAAAGACAAACGAGCGGCTTATGCTTTGGGTTTGCTTTACGATGATATACTAAAAGATTATCCAAAAGCTATCGAATGGTATGTGATCGCGCATAATCAAGATGATATAAACGCGGCTTTAGCTTTAGGCTTACTGTACGACGATACATTAAAAGACTATCCGCAAGCGTTCAAATGGTATGAAATTGCCTATGACAACGATAAAAAAAATTACGCTGCTTTGGCTAGGCTGGGTATCGCCTACGCGGAAGGCAAAGGCGTTAAAAAAGATCTTGTTAAAGCGCGATCATTGCTTGAACAAGCCCTTGATAAAGCGGATATTGGAAGCGGCGCAAGCAAACTAGCCAAAGAAGCCCTAACCGCCCTCGACGCTAATCAATCCAAATGACGACAATGCCCGCCCGTCGCTCGTTCAACCGCCCGCAATCGACCGCGATTCTATCATTCCCGTTATTACCGTGAAAGCGGAAATCTAAATCTAAAACCTTCGCAAAATAATTTTGGATACCCGTCTTCGCTAGCATAATGCTATACGTTCCGATCGCCGTTTGTTTTGCAATCTGTCATGCTGTTGTTTGCTTTTATTGTTGCGAAAATCTAACATTTGCGTCATGTCCGCAACAATCCATTGTGAAGACAAGAGACGCGCCTTCCTCCCGCCATATCCGCGAAAGCAAGTATCCAAAAAGAAAGTTAAGAGCCCTCGCGAATACCGATTGTTTGCGATTATCCACAAGAATATGGATACCCGCTTTCCTCCGCGACGTACATCCTCAAGCGGGCTATCGCTTCTTCGCGGTTATGACCCATTAGAATACAGCGTTAAACCAAGATAGCGGCTACTTGCGCGATTGATCGCGCAATGCAATGCGAACGTTTTGAGAATGGATACCCGCTTTCGCGGGAATGACAAGAAGAAGGGGAAGCGCGATTGTGGCAAACAATCGTGCCGATCTGGGCGGACGATCGGAAAGGATAGGCGATCGTTTAGCGAAGATCTCGGACGATGATCGGTTATTGATCGGGCGGGCAAACGGAAGCGATCGGGGCGGGAGTCCGATCGCAAGCGGAAGCGAGGGGCGATCGTTGCGCGAAGATCTCAAACGACGATCGGCTACTGATCGCGCCTCCAAATAACTAAATATTCACGAATAACTAAATGTTCACGAAGATCATTGCACAAAGATATTCGGCACGATGATCGGGTATTTTTTCAGCGCGCGGAACGCCATTTTCTTGATCGCCTGACGCAAATTGTTCTCGATTAGGCGCGGATTGTTGTACTCTTCGGGCTTCAATCCCTCGACAAAGCTGTCGATTAGCGATTCGACCTCCTTATTGAACTTATGCTCGCGCTTTTGCGCCACCAGCCCAAAACTCGTAACCTTCGGGCGCGAGGCGAGTTTGTGCCCCTGCTTGTCCAGTTGCGCGATAAGCATAATGATCCCCTCTTTGGCGAGGTTTTGGCGGTCAAACACGACTTCGCTCTCCACCTCGCGGTTGCTTTGGTTGTCGATGAACGTCTTGCCGCTTCGCACGCTGCGCGTTTTGCGTACGCCTTTATGAGAAATGTCGATCTGCTCGCCGTCTTCCAGCACGACGACGTTGCGCTCCGCCACGCCGCAGACGATCGCCGTCTCCTTGTGCTTCAAAAGGTGCTGATACTCGCCGTGAACGGGGATAAAGTAGCGCGGTTTGACCAGCCGAATCATCATCTTCTGCTCCTCTTGCGCCGCGTGTCCGCTCACGTGGATTTCGCTGAACTCCTGATACGCGATCGACGCGCCCGTTTTGGCGATCTGATTAACCACCGTCGATATGCTCGCCTCGTTGCCCGGAATTGCCTTCGCGCTGATGACGATCGTGTCGGTCGGCTTGATATGCACGTGGCGATGCTCGTTTACGCTCATTCTAAACAGCGCCGCCTGACTTTCGCCCTGACTGCCCGTCGTGATCACCAGCACCTCGTTGTCGGGCAGTTTGGTTACTTCGTGCGCGTCGATAAACATTTTCTGATCGATCTTGACGTATTCCAGCTCCATAGCGATATTGAGGTTTTTCTCCATCGACCGCCCGATCACCGCCACCTTGCGCCCGTACTTTTTCGCGCTGTCGATTGCCTGCGCTATGCGGTGCGAATTGGAGCTGAACGTGCTCATAATGACGCGCCCTTTAGCTTTGGAAAAAAGTTCGTCAAAGGTTTTGCCCACGATCGATTCGCTTTTGGTCATGCCCGTATTGAAGCTGTTTGTGCTGTCGCTAAAAAGCGCCAACACGCCGCGTTCGCCGTAATACGCCAATCTGTGATAATCGGGCGGCGCGCCGTCGATTGGCGAGTTGTCCAGCTTGAAATCGCCCGTGTGAATGATCGTGCCAGCGTCGGTCGTAATCGCCAAAGAACAAGCGTCGATCACCGAATGCGTCATATGTATCCACTCCACCTCGAAATCGCCGATTTTGACGGGTTTGCGCTTTTCAATGAAGCGAAAAAAGCTCTTGTGCGCGACGATCTTGTGTTCGTCAAACTTACTGCCGATCATCGCAAGCGGTAGCGGCGTGCCGTAAAGCGGCACTTGAAGCTCTTTGAACAGATACGGCGCAGCGCCGATGTGATCCTCGTGCGCGTGCGTGATGACCACGCCTTTAATCTTGTCTTTGATCGCGTGTAGATAGCTGAAATCAGGCGTTAAAATATCCACGCCGTGCATATCGGGCGTGGGAAAGCTCATGCCCGCGTCGACGACAATCGCGCTGTTTTCCGTCTCAAACACGGCTATATTGCCGCCGATTTGATCCAGCCCGCCAAGCGAGACGAAGCGCACCGATCGGTTCGGATCGCCAAATTTCGTGAACGTACTAAGCCGTTCGCCCTGCCCTGCCCTGTTTGCCTCCAGCGCGTCGCGCATGCGTCCAAACCAGCCTTCGCCGTTTTCGTCGATGCCGCCCGCCGTGGGATCGCCCGCTTTGGCTTGGCTTTGGAATTTTGGCGCTTTACGCGCTATCGCTCCGCCTTCCGCGCCCTGATCGCCCAGATCGGCGCTGTCGTCGAGATCGTCGTTGTCGTTAAAATCGTCGGCGGTTGCGCGTTGATCTAATCGCTCGGCGCGATCGCCGTAAGCGCCGCCGCCGCGATCGAATCGGTCGGATCTGTCCGATCCCGATCTATCGCGCCGATCGGCGTTTGTCTCGCGCGCGCCTCTTGCGCCGCCGTAGCGGTTGTCGTTTGGTCGGCGGTTGCGGTTTTTGTCGCCGAATTTGCGCCGTTTGCCCTGCCGATCTTTTTGCGCGCCCCCCGCGTTTGCGTTTGGCGCGTTTGTCCCGCTTGGCGGGTTTGCGTTTTCCCCTTCGCCCGTCGGCGCGGGATCGTTTTCTTTATCATCCATTTTTAAGTCCTTTATATAAATTTTTGAACTGCTCTAAACTAAGTTCATGCGCTCGCGCGTTTTTGCCGATTCCGATCGCCTCAAGCGTCTCGATCGGCGCTTGGATCACGCTCGCAAGCCGTTTGCGCGGCGTTTTGAACGCTGTTTTCAAAAAACGGCTAAAGCCTTCGTCGTAACGATCTTGCGTTTTGACGATCCTAATCACCGCCGATTCCACCTTTGGCGCGGGTTCAAAAGCCTCTTTTGAAACCTCGAACAACAACTCGGCGCTTCCAATCGACCGAACCAGCAGGCTAAGCGAATTCGCGTTGCGCGTCGCGCAAAACTTTTGCGCCATTTCCAGCTGCGTCATCACGATCAGCGACTTGCAGAGCGGATCGCGCAACGCTCTTAGGATGATTTCCGTCGCCGCGTAGTACGGCAGGTTGGCTACGATCGCGTAAGGCTCGCTTGCCAAACCGTTTTCCCACGCCTCAAGCGCGTCCGCGCAAAGGAGCGTTAATTCGCCCGCCGCAATCGCCGCCGCAAACCGCTTTTGTAACGTTGCCGCAAGCGCGGCGTCGATTTCGATCGCGGTTAGATTCCCTTTAGCCAAAAGCGCTTCGGTTAAATCACCCAAGCCAGGTCCGATTTCCACTATCCGTTTTGGATAATCGGGCGTCGCTTCAATGATTTTGCGAACTACCGCGCGATCGATTAAAAAATGCTGACCAAAACGCTTTTTGGCTCTAATCACGGCTAAGTTTAGCCCAAACGCGCTTAAACGCCAAAAGCGTAGTATTCGTTCCTGATTTGCGAGAGGTTTTGCGGTGAAAATGGTAATGTTTTTCGCTGGATTGGCGCTTTACGCGGCGGCGTTTGGCGCGGAAAAAACGACTTTGGTAAATTTCTGAAAGAAGGGCATAAAATGGCGACGCAAACGATCGAATACGACATGGAATATGGCATAAAGAGCAAAAAAGAAGACGAAAAACAAATCGTAAAAAACATTAACAATTTCCTGAAAAACGAATATAATTACAGAAAAATGTATAAATGGAAAGACACTTCAATTTCAAAATTTAATTATGGCGATTATTATTGTCAATTTATCAAGGAAAAACCACGCTGGTATTTTGATCTAACGATGAACGAAGATTTAGACGGGAAATGGAAATTTGACAATAGAGAAGCGCAGTGGATTTTATACACGCGGAAAAACTACGTTGAAGAATATACTCAAAAAGATCATGAAGACGTAGATTTGTTTTTCAAAAAACTTGTAGAAGCAATTGGTTTTGAAGCGGTATTATTACATAAATACAAATTAGGCGAGGAAAGAATTGGAAATAAATAATACGACGACAAAAATAAGGTAGACTTATGAACACGGAAACGGCATACGAACTTAGAAATTCAAAACTCGGTCCGCGGGTGGTTGCCGCGCTAAAAAAACGATATTTTGACGCGTGGTATTTTGACGATCCGCTGGAAGCGACGGATAAGATCATATCTCTTATTCCAAAAGAGCATACGGTTTCTTGGGGCGGCTCTATGACCGTTGTGGAATTAGGCATCCAAAAGCGGCTGGAAAAAGAAGGATATAGTTTGATCGATAGAGACAAAGCTCCGCTTGATTCCGAAGAGCGAATGGAACTAATGCGAAAGGCTTTATTGTGCGATACTTTTCTTAGCGGCAGCAACGCCATAAGCGAAGA
>JAISMA010000083.1 GCA_031276985.1 Helicobacteraceae bacterium
CGCGCCTTGGGTTTTCGCGCAGTTAAAAAACAGTCTTGCGCGCGCCGATAACGCGCTGAAGCGATCGGTCGTTTTGGAACATTTTGATCGCGCAATCGGCTTTTACGGCGAATACGGCGTAATTATTTTTCGCAAACATCTGCATAGATACGTTAAAGGATGCGACTGCGCGGCGGCGTTTCGCGCGGCTATCAATAAAGAAAGCGATCCTTTGGCGGCGCGATTGTTAATCGAGGAGTTTTTCGCCGCGCAATGAAGCAAAGAAAGTTATTAAGCCAGCGCGGCGCTTTTTGGTATTTCGCGGCTGTTTGGACAAGGCGAACCATGCGATACGCGCAATGGTTTTTCGGCGACAAAAAATACGCCAAAAAACGATCGGAAAACAAGTTAGCGTTTCGCGTAAAAAAACATCAGTCCGTTTTGCTTAGAAAATTGGGGCAAAGCGATATGCGACTGCAAATAAATAAAGTAACAAATCTTAAAATAGCGGTTAAAAAAATAAATGGAATTTTGATTAGACCAAAAGAAACTTTTTCCTTTTGCCGCTTAGTCGGATTGCCAACCAAAAGACGGGGATATTTGGAAGGCATGGAGCTATCTTTTGGCAAAGCAAGAGCGGGCGTCGGCGGCGGATTATGCCAAATATCCAACTTGATTTATTGGTTAATAATCCATAGTCCGCTAACCGTTATCGAGCGTTATCATCATTCGTTTGATCCTTTTCCTGACGACGGGCGCGTTTTGCCTTTTGGATCTGGCGCGACGATTTTTTATAACTATCGCGATCTGCAATTTACAAATAATACCGATCGCGTTTTTCAGATAAATCTATGGCTATCGGAAAAATGTTTGGAAGGCGAACTGCGCGTAGATAAAGAGCTTAAATACGTCTATCATATATCTGAAAAAGAACATTGTTTTTTGAAAATAGACGATCGGTTTTACCGCAAAAACGAAATATGGCAAAATAAAACGCAAAGATTTAGCGGAGCGCTTTTAGAAACCAAACTAATCGCAAAAAATTTCGCTAGAGTTATGTACGAGCCGCCAAACTATGCCGAAGCTATCGCCAACGCTTAATCGTTTGCCCGCCACAAACCCCCCTATATATTGCCTTACCGTCATTTCCGCGAAAGCAGGAATCCAGAATTAAGGCGTTCATTGTCCGATTGGCGCTTGTCAGCGCTTCGCAATGTTTGCATGCCCGCCTTCCTCCGCGATATACGCTTCCTTCAGAAGCTACGCTAGAGCGCGGGAATGACAAAGAATGGTGCGAATACAACAAAGAGGAGACACAGATTCTGCGGCTTCGCGCAGAATGACAAGAGGCGGATCGCGGCGGGCGCTTCGCAGGTATGACGATTGGCGCAAGTAAGCGACGGAAGTGACGAAAACAATATAATTTGTTAAAAAGATCGTATGAAGCAAATTCATTCAAACAACACGCTAAATCGTTCAGAACAACGTAAAACGTCCAATCTAAACAAAAATCACTCAAAAACTCCAGAAACAGCGAAAATCGTTCAATCTAAGCAAAAAAAACGCTCAGAACACGGAAATTCATTCAACAACACGCCAAATCGTTCAAACTAAGTAAAACTGCTTGAAGCGCGGAAATTCATTCAAACAACACGCTAAATCATTGAAAGCGCGTAAAATCGTTCAATCTAAGTAACAATCGTTCGGAAGCGCCAGAAACAGCGCAAATCGCCTAAAAAAACAACGAAAGTCATTGAAAATCGCAAAAAACTTCCAAACCTTCAGACGATTTTAAGTAAAACCTTACTATTATCATTCGCTTCAAATTTAACATTGCAAGGAGGATTGCCCAATGCAATCGCTTACTTTGTCCGCGCAATCGGACGGCATAGGTTTCGCTTCAACAAAGCGATCAAATCAAGGCTTTTCAAACGCCGCAACGCGCTTGAATACAACGACGGCTGAAACGACGACCGCAACTTCGGCTTCGTTAAACAATGCGGATTCGTTAAACGCGGTGTTTGCTCCCGCGAAGTTCACCCCCCCCCCCCCCCCCCATTTTCAGCTTGTCTCTAAATTAACCAAACTTATAACGATCGCTTTCGTTTCGTTATTTTTAATTGGTTGCGGCGGCGGAGGCGGAGGCGGAAGCTCTAGCAAAGGCGGCGGCGAGGGCGGCGAAACGGAATACGAGAAAGAGGAGGACGGCGTCAAATACGAAGTTCAATTCGAGGAGAAAGGCGGCAACCTTCAGTTTAATCGGAGCATTAAGAAAAGAGGCGCAACCAGCTTCAACTTTGACGTAGACGACGTTGTAAGCAAATTTCCGCCGTTTAGCGATAACGGCTTAGACGTTAAGCTGAAATACGCGAGAAAATACTACGAAGACATTAGCGATGGCGATTTCAGCGAGATTGAGGGTTTGCTTACAGGGTTTAGCGACGACGGCAAAAGCGGATACGACTGCAATCTTTATAAATTAGTCGGCTCTTTGCTTGCGTGCGTTAACCACGACGACGAAGACGAAAAGGCGGAAATTATTCTAGCCTACACTAACGGTTCAAGCTATCCTACGGAAGCGGAGTTTGCTACGCATTTTGGCGTAATATCGGCAAAGCTGCCTTCTAGCAAGTTAGACGAAGTTAAGCTCGCAATCCAAGTAACGAATAACAGCGCCGCGCAAAACGCTAAGTCGAGTTATGAAGACGC
>JAISMA010000112.1 GCA_031276985.1 Helicobacteraceae bacterium
CGCAAGCGCCTTCGTCGTGGGGCGACGCAAAAACCTATGAATCGATCGGCAAGTGCGTTATCCCCGCCGGTTTTAGCCTTTTTAGAGTGCTGGGAAATAACGGATTTCTTTATAGAATCAGCGACGATCGCCGCGCTAGAGCGGGCTATGAAATCGACGGCTACGTCGCGGTTAATTTTGCGAGTAACGCGCCGCAAAGGTTAAATAACGGCGTAGTTCTAAAAATCGAAGAAATTGGCTATCAATCGCCAATCGGCGAAATCGCAAACGCGAAAGTCGTATGGCGCAAATAACGCCTCTCGCCCCTCTTTGTCATTCCCGCGAAAGCGGGAATCCATTTCTAAAAAAAACAGTCGAAAGTCAATCGTCATTCATAAGCGTTCATCATTGCTTCGCAATATTTGGATCCCCGCCTTCGCGAGAATGACCGCGCGGGCGTTTTGCGGGTATGACGCGAGGAATAGATTCTGCGGCTTTGCGCAGAATGACAAAGAAAGACGCGGGAATGACGATTGGGATAGCGCGGTTTTATGCGATCTGAGCGCCGCTTTTGCGCAAATCCAATCTATGCCGTAAGCCCGCAAAAACGCGCAATCGCGGCGCAAAGCCGCGTCAGACAGACGCGCTCAACGCTTTTTTGCGATTTCAAACCGCGCTCGGCGGCGTTTTTGCGATTGCGCGGCGCGGGTAATGCGCGGCTAACTTAGCCGCGAAACAGATAGAACGGGTTTGCGCTACCGCATTTTACGAATTGCGTTACCCATACGATAACAAGTAGCGGAACGCCAATAATCGCGGCGGCGCTTCTGGGCTCGACGATTCCTAAGCATGTCAAAATAACGGAAATAAGCCAACCCGTAAGCAAAACAGCCTTCATTTCAAGTCTCCTTGACCAAGAATTTACTAACTATAGTTAGTTGCGCTGGGATTATACGACGTTTATTCTTATAGTTAATTTAACTATAGGTATATTTTGAGAGATTGCACAATCGACGACGCGCGAATGGCGCGTATTTATAAGCGCATTAGCCAAAACGTACGGAGGGCGCGAAAGGAGCGCAACGTCTCGCAACTTGCGCTGGCGCTGGAAATGGGATACAAAGCGGTAGGTAGCGTGTCGTTAGCGGAACTAGGCGTTCAGAATAAACACTTTAACATAGAGCATTTGGTTAAGATCGCTCAAATACTAGAGGTCGATATATCGCGTTTTTTCGACGGCATATGGGACGAGTAGCGCGCTTGGCGATTATTTATCTCGCTAAATTCGACTTGGCGCGAATCGCGCCGAAAAAATTGCGCTCCAAACGCCAAATCCTTAGCAAACGGGGCGATCGTTTGCGCGTTTGGCAAAACTCGCGCTTTCGCCAAGCGCCGCAAACGCGCGTAAAACAAAAAGGATTAGCCGATCGAGTCTCTACCCGATGCGTACGGAATAAGCGCCATATGACGCGCGCGTTTGATAGCGACGCGGACTATGTCCTGCGCGATCTTGCCGTTGCCCGTTAAGCGCCGCGGCATAATCTTGAAACGTTCGCTTAGCGAATGCTTGAGCAAATGAACGTCCTTGTAATCGATAAAATCTATCTTCGCCTCGCTGTACTTGCAGTGGCGTTTGTAAAATTTGCCTTTTTCAGCCATTGGTTTTCCTTAAAATGGTATTTCTTCGTCGTCAATTTCGACGTCTGGAGTCGCGCTAGGCGACGGTTGAGCGGGACTTGATTGTCGTTGGCGCTCCTGTTGCGGCGAAGCGGCGGGCGCGGGTTTGGCGCTAGAGGTTTGATAATCGTCGCCGTAAGAGCCGCTTTGAGCCTGTTCGCCGCCGCCCTCGCCGCTTTTCGCGCCGCCCAAAAACTGGATATTGTCCGCCGAAACGGTATGGCGCGATCGCTTCTGCCCGTTTTGATCCGTCCATTGTTCCAAAACAAGCCGCCCTTCGATAAGCGCTTGACGACCTTTGGACAGATACTGGTGGGCAATTTCGGCGCTCCTGCCAAAAACGTTTACGTCGATAAACAGCGTCTCTTCGCGATCTTCGCCCGCGTTGCGATCTTTCCAGCGGCGGTTGACCGCCAATCCAAACTTGCCGATCGCCGTGCCGCTTTGAGAATAGCGAAGCTCGACGTCGCGGGTCAAATTGCCAATCAACAGAACTTTATTCAGCAACTTTCGTTTCCTTTGTTTCTTCGACGACGCTCTCTTCGCGGCGCGGCGCGCGCTCGCGTTTTTCGCCGTCTTCGCCGCGTGGGGCGCGAGGCGTTCGCGGGCGGTATTCGCGGGCGGTTTCGCTAAGTTTGACCTCTTTGAAAGGCAACCCTTTGGCGCGATTTACCATATTTTCCCACGCTTCAATTTCGACTTTCGTCTCATATTTGATTGCGATAAAGCGCAAAACGTCTTCCGTAATGCCATAGACGCGCTCAAGCTCTTTGTTGACTTGACCGTCCGACGTGAAATAGATCGCGACGTAAAAACCGCGCTCAAACTTTTTGATTTTGTAGGCTAACTTTTTGACGCCAAGCCGTTCGATCGCGACGATCTCGCCGCCGTTTTTGGCGATTAGCTCGCTAAAGAAATCTATCTTGGCCGCAACCTCGTCGTCCGTAAGCGTGGGCTTGAGGATAAACGCGGTTTCATAACGTTTGGACATATTGCTCCTTTTGGACTTGCGCCCCGTTTTCGTCCAAAAACGAGGAAGGCATAAAATTAAGCGCGAATCTTACAATATATTTGTTTGAAACTTAATTAGCGCCGCGTAAAGTAGCGATCTTTTCTCCCGCGTTTCGCTCTGTTTGAAGCTAAATTCCAGCGCGCTTAACGTCTCGAAAATATAAACCCATTGCGGTCTGCGAAACCTTGAAGCTAGTTTTTTGCGCGCTTCGTCAATATCCTTCGGCAGCGCGTATCCCAAAAAATCCCTGCTTTCTTCGCCAAGCCGCATAGCGCAAAAGAAGGAAAAAAGCTGACGAAAGGAACGGATTAGCTCCAGCAAAATCTCCATTTCGTTATCGGTTCGCAAAAACAGCGACTCAAGCTCGCCGTAAAACGGACGCTTATCGACAAGCGCCGCGATCAGGCGAAAACAATCGCCGTCGCTGTAGCCCGCGCCCACAAAATCGATTAGCGACGATCCCGTTTTGTCGTATATCTCCAGTTTGCTCAGATCGGACAGCGCGAAGGAGAGATTGTTTTCGTTCATTTTCAACAGATGACGCGCCTGCGCGTCGCCCAGCTCCAAGCCTTTTTTCGCCGCCGCGTCGATAAGCGTTTTTACCGCCTCGATTGTCTTTGGCGGATAAAATCTAACGACGGCGTAAAACTCGCCTCCTTTTTCGCCGCGCTCAAACGACGCTAATTTGGCTTTGGCGTCTTCGGCTTCGTAGATAAAAAGCATATACGAAGCCGCGTTTTTCTTGACAATCTCCAACAGCGACGATATAACTTTCGCGTCCGTTTTTTTGTCGATTCTCGCAACAAGCAAATTGCCGTCGCTAAACAATCCGGGCGAGGAGATATGCGCTTGCGCCGCGTTAAGATTAAACTCGTCGTAGTAGAGTTTAAGAACGCTTAGATCGCCGCGAAGCGCGTTAAGATAGCGATCGGCGTAGATTTCGACCAGCGACGGATCGCCCCACAAGATCGCCGCTTTCAAAGGCGGCGATCGCGTAAGTCTCGGCTCAAATTCCCACTGCTTCACGCCAAAGCGACCGTTATTTTCGCCGTAGCCAAATGCGCCGAAACTATGGAGACCTTAACCCGTCCGAATTTATGTAGCGCCGCCGATTTGCGCTCAAGCGGCAGATATACGCGCATGCCCTGAATTAGCGGATCGTCGATAATAATAACCGCCTCTTTGCCCTTTAGCGCCTCTTCGATAACTTCGCCTTCCAGAGTAAGCCCGATACGGCTTGAAGCCCATCTTGCGTAGGCGCGATCGGCGTACTGCCACTCGATCTGCGCGACCTCGCTTTCCAGCATTGTGATAATTGGCGTCAACCTTTGCAAGGCCGATAAAATATAGCCTCTTTTTTTCTCGTCGCTACCTATAATCGCTTTCAAAAGCCTATGCAAAGCCAGATCGGAATAGCGGCGAATCGGCGAGGTAAAATGCGTATATTTGGCGAATCCAAGCCCGAAATGCCCTATGTTGTCGTAGGTGTATTGCGCGCGCTTAAGCGATCTGATCAGCATGCGATCGACCTGTTCGGCTACGCCTAGCGCTTTCGCCTCTTTTTGGATCGCCTCGATTGTGGCATGGGTACTTTTGGCTCTTTTGACGACGACGCCAATCGCGCTTAAGTCGCTTAACAACTCGTCCAAAGAGCGATCGGCGGGCGCTTCGTGCGTGCGAAAAACGCCGAATTGAAAGTACTCCGCCGCCGCGCAATTGGCAAGCAGCATGCACTCCTCTATCAGTTGGTGCGAGATCGTCTCTTTGGCTTTGATCGTTTTTTCCAGCGCCAGATTTTTATCGAGCGCGAGCTTGATTTCGGGATTTGAGAAACTAAAGCCTTTTTTAAGCCGTTTTTGGCGTAGCGCGATAATCAGCGTTTTAAGCGGCTCAAGCCATTTGAGTATCGCGCGATCGCTTGCGTCCGCTTTCGCGCCTTCAAGCAATTCGTCTATGCGATCGTAATGGTAACGGCGTACGGATTTAATAACGCTTTCAAACAACTCGTATTTTTTTACCTTTAGCTCTTCGTCAAGCTCCAATCTGAAGGTAAAAGCCAACCGATCGACGTTTGGCTGAAGGCTGCATAAATTTTCGCTTAACTCTCTTGGCAACATCGGAATCGATTTGTGCGGCAGATAGACCGAAAAACCGCGTTTTTTCGCCTCCTTGTCAATCTCGCCAAACTCGTCGACATACGCCGAAACGTCGGCGATCGCCACGTATAAAACGCGCTTGCTTGGATCGTAATAGATCGAGTCGTCGAAATCTTTCGCGTCGATCGGATCGATCGTGATAAACGGCAATTTGGTTAAATCGACGCGGTTTGGATAAAGCGCGCGATCGACAAAATCGCCATGCGCTTTGGCTTCCAAAATCTGCTCCGCGCTAAAGCGATCGACGCGGTTATATCGGCTTAAAACGATCGCCTCGTCGACTTTAGGATCGCTTAAAACGCCCAAAATCTCCGCGATCTCGCCGCTTTTGCGATCGATTGCGAGTACCGCGCCGTTTTGTAGCGCTTTGAGCGTTTTTTGCTTTATGCCAATATCTAGCGGCGCGGTTGAGTTTATGTCGAGCAGTTCCGCTTTCGAGTTTTTGAAATTGACGTAAGCGATTATTTTCTCGGCGCTCTCTTCGGCGATATAAACGATCTTCGCCGCCGCTCTGCCGCGCTTAGAGCCAAGCGATCTAGCGATTACCAGATCGCGATGAGAGGCGTTCAAGGAATCGCCCGCCAATACCAGATAATCGCGCCCTTTGGCGCTCAAAGGTTGCAAATAGCCCGCGTTTTTTTTGCCCTGTTTGAGGATTTTCGGTTGCAAAAACACGCCTACGATCAGATCGCTATCAAGCCGAAGCAAAGGGCGATCTGCGAGCAGTTTGGCTTTGATTAACGCATGCGCTAACTTAAACTCGCGCTTATCCAGCGACGCGCTTGGCGTTCCGATCAAGAGCTTTTGTAAAAGCTCTCTCATTTGACGAAGCTATTGGCGGCTCTTAGGAATACCTCGCTTGAGCCGCCGTTGGACGCGACGAGTTTCGCCGCCGTTTCCGCGCTTGCCGAAGTAATGCCCGCGGGCAGTTCCACAGCCGTTTGCACGACCTGAAGCGCAAAGGCGTACGGGCGCATAGCGTCGTTAACCGCCGCGGGATTGACCGATCCGCCGATCGCCTCCACCAGCTCCGGCTCAAAAAGCCAGTGGCTGAATACGGCGGCGCTAACTTCCTGATAATGCACGCCGAAAAACTCCGATTCGGCGGCGGCTAAACCATTGACCAGCGCTTTGTTGGCGAAAGCCTCGCCTTTGCCGATTTTGACCGTCTCCTGCGCTATTATAAGCCGTCCCACGCCCGCCAAAAACGCGGCGGGAGAAAGTATGTCCAGCATATTGCGGCTAACTTGCGAATACCAGCGAACCATAAGCGCGTTTTGCAGTTGGGACAAATCGGCGAAGCGCTCGGCGGTGATTCGGTAAGGAGTCATATCGATTTTTATCGTGCTTCTTATCGCGCCCGAAAGCGCAAAACCGCGCACCGTCGCCATTCCAAAAAGGCTCACCGCCTGCCCTAGCGTTTTGATCGCGCGCGAAAAACCGTAAAGCGGCGAATTGGCGGCTTTCAAGATATTCGCCGTAAGCATTGGATCGTTTTCGATAACTTTTGTTAAATCGGATATGCTTGAGTTTGGATCGTTACATATTTGCTGCACTTTAATCACCGATTCCGGTAGCGGCGGAAGGCTCTTAACGCGCGTATAGAGCGCCTCGTTCATTATAATTCCTTTTATTAAGCGGATAACCTCGCAATTATAGCCGCTTTTTGGTATATCCTATCGGCGCTTTCGGCGTTTGAATTAAGTCAGTCGTCGATAGCGTCGCCGCTCATTAACGTTTTTGCGACGTTTTCAAGCGCTTGGGCGCTCATGCCGTAACTCTGCGCGATCCGCGCCGCCTTTGCCGCGCTGTTTTCATTGACGCCGTTTGGAAAATCCGTGGCGATCTGAACCACGCGCAAAGCCCGCGCGCGCTCCGCAAACTCCTCGCTCGCTTGCGAGGGATCTTTGGAATGCCTGATCGTTTCGATTAGCGCCCGCTCAAAACGCCAATGCGCGAAAATCTCGGCGCTAACCTCCTGATAGCTCGATTGTAGCATTTCGACTTCCGTCTCCTCAAGCCCGATTTGCCGCGTCGATTCTTTGAACCGCTCGACCAAGTTCAGTCTTACGATCTCGTTAGCCATAATAAGCCTGCCCATAGAAAAAAGAAACGACGCGGGAGAAAGCTCTTCGAGTTTGGAGCGATCAAATATGCCGTACCAGCGAATCATCAGCGCGTTTTGCAGTTGGCATATTTTCACGAACCGCTCGGCGCTAATGCCGTACGGCGATAGATCGGGCGCGATCGAGTCTTTCACGACGGAGGCGATCGCAAAGCCGCGCACCGTAGCCAGCCCAAACAGCGAAACCGCCTGCGAAAGCGTTTTGATCTCCCGCGCAAATCCGTACAGCGGCGAGTTTGCCGCCTTTAGCAGATTCGCGGTCAGCATTGGGTCTTTTTCTATAACCCTCGTCAATTCCGCAACGCTTCCAAGCGGATTGGCGCACACTTCCTGAACCTTTATCGCCGTCTCCGGTAGCGGCGGAAGGCTTCTAACGCTTTTGATAATGGCTTCGTTCATTTTCGTAACTCCGTACAATATGCGACGATAAACGACTAGCGCAAATTGTAGTCAATTTATCTTTTCAGCCCCTTAAGCGTAAAATCGTGAAAATAAAAACCGCTAAAAGGAATACAATGGCTTTGACCGTATACTACGATAAAGATTGCGATCTGGATTTGATCAGATCTAAAAAAACCGCCGTTATCGGCTTTGGATCGCAAGGGCACGCGCACGCCGAAAACCTGCGCGATAGCGGCGTCAATGTGATCATCGGGCTAAAAAAAGGCGGCTCA
>JAISMA010000113.1 GCA_031276985.1 Helicobacteraceae bacterium
AGACTTTATCTCCAAAGACAAGATAACCATACAAGACGATAAGCTAACTATGAAGGTAGAGCTTGATAAGGACAACGTTCATCTATTCGCCCATGCCTTCTGCTTCGTAAGCGATCATAAACAAGAGGGATACCTGCAAACCGATCTAAACAGGAGCGTGAAGGTTGAGAATATAGAGACTAGAGATTATCTTGTCTCTCCCAATAAGAGCGACAATAAGAACAAAGGGGCTTCGGGCGATAAACCCAAACAAAGCGAGAACGAAACCAAAGGAAACGTTCAGGCTAAAGGCGACAAACCCCAAACGGCGACTAAACAAGACGAAACCAATAAACCTAAAGATACTTCAACCAAAGACGATCCAACTCAAACCATACAAGACGACAATCCGTCCTCTAACGACAATCAACTGATCGTCAAACTAAAGCTCAACGTAGAAGACCCTACGGATGACGAGCTAAAGACAATCTTTATCGATCAAAGCAAGATCGACAAGGATAACAAATCTATCGATACGTCTAAATCCCTTCTTGATCTCAAAGGCGACATTGAGCCTAAAGGCAGTTTCATACTCTATAAGCTAACCATACAAGATAGCGACTACGATCTAGCCCAAATATCCCATAAAGCCTACGTTGAAGGCAAAGAGAAGGAGGGGGTTGTGGCGGATACTTATATGTTCGCTCCGCAAGACATAAAAGTTAGGAATGTGAGAAATGATAGCGAAAATATGTCTTATATATCAGAAATAGATCCCGATCGTGTCTTTTATGTTAGGGCGGATGCCGATCTGGAGGATGGAACGGGGGTTACGGTCGGAATATACATTCTTGACAAAAACGGTTCAATAATTCATACGGAAAGCAAAAAGGCAACGGTAAAAGATATGAAGATCGAGGAAAGTTTTATGCTCAGCGATATTGCTGAAAACAAAAATATAGAGTGGGATAATATATCGCAGATAAAAGGATTCGTCAAATGGATAAAGTAGAATCCACAATCGAAACAAGTTGCGTTAATGTTCGCATAGGAAACAGACCCGGGTTAATTTTGTTCTCGGAACAAAGAGACGTTGATTATGCTATAAAGCATATGAGTAGCCGGTTTAACGTGGATGTTAGAACGAACACGTTTCCCATTTATGGACACGGCGTAGAAGGCTATAGCTCCGTTAAGTATGAAAAAGATGAAAGCAAAAGCTATGAAGGCAACGATATAACGGCTATGCAAGCGCTTGTTGAAAGAATGAGAAAAGCGGGCTTCAGAGACGGAATGAGGGTTCATCTTTATGTTTGCTATGGCGCTAAACAGCCTACAGATCCCAATGTGGACTTTCCTTTGGCTCAATATTTAGCTAACGCGTTGCCCAAAGGAACTAAAGTAACTTCATCGACTGGCAGGTATGCCTTTGACGGAATTGTAAACCTAGCGCTTGGCAAGCAATGTCTTACGACAGGCGATGAATTGACGTTTACGCATCAAGCTGGGCAAAATCAATGAAAACGGCGATTGTGTGGGCGATCGTGTTTGTCGCGGTTATTTTTGTTACGTCGCATCCTGATTTCTGGTTGTTTCTTATGCATTCGTCTCATGATCATTGTAAAAAAATTATTCATCAGAAGTGGAAGTTGCGGCGTTTGAAAGATTAACCGACGAAGGCAATATAAGCGCCTTTTTTTATTTACTAGATTACACTATATACTGCGATAAGAACGCTGATATTGACAAGAAATTGTACTACTACAAAAAGTATCAATTTGTTGAACGAGAAGCGTATCGGTTTGCAATGCACGCGGGGTTGCCAGGTTGGACTAAAGACATTGACATAAATACAGTAATATCTAACCTAGAAAACGAAGCCAGATATAACTCGAACGAAAGAATACTATTGGCGCACGTATACAGCAATCGCAATTACTATGGAGCTGTCAAGGAGCCAAACATCCCCAAATCCCTCTACTACTCCAAACTAGACGGCTGCGATACAAACAAAGAATACTCTTACGCCTCATATCTACATACGCTTTTTCACAACTATCCCGACAACAAAGAATATATCAAAGTAGCCTACGCTATGCTCTTGTTCACAAAGTTCAACGCTAAAAACTTCTATAATTACTCAAACTTTGAAACGCTAGAGCAGAATATGACTTCAAGATTAGATAGCAAAGAGGTTAGCTACGTTATCCGCAATTATCAAGACATCATCGCCAAAGAATGCGAAGGCATACTTGCCGATCATCGCCTAATTCCAACAGAAGCAAAGCTAAATCGTTACGCCTTCCCTCTTAAAAGCGACGATCAAAGCGCAACCAAAAGATAACGCAAGCAATCCAACTATCCCAACCTCTCTTTTATCTCAAACGAACCGTCGGATCATCAAACGATCGCCTTTCGTCATATCCGTAACTGATGCAGAAACTATCCCTGACTCCTTTTTTTATCTAACCAAGCGATCGCCTTTTATCATACTCGCGCGAGCGACAGCTTTCGAAGGAAGCATCTGTCGCGGAGGAATGCGGGTATCTAAAATCGCGTAACGATGACAATGGCGATCGTATTGCGAGGGTTAATTGAATGGATTTCCACTTTCGCGGGAATGACGTTTTCGCTTCGTCATTGGCATGACGCAAAGCGTTCGAGGAAACGACGTTGCGGTCGCGGCGACGGTTTGCGATCGCTTTGCGCCAAGAAAACTCGTTAACAAACGCAAGAATAAAGCGTCATTCCAGCAAAAGCGATAGCCTTCGAAGCAAGCGCAAGGCGCGGAGGAATGCGAGTATTCATTCCTGAAACGCTCGCGTTGCGTTAAGCGATCGATTGCGCCTTTCGTTTTTCACGCATAGCGCCAGATCGCCATTTCCGCGTCTATCTGCGTCAACCCGCGAATGCGGGCGTCCGGTCTCAAAGCATTCGCATTGTTTTAATGCGCCGCAATCCCTCGTCGTCGTAACCGCGAGAATGCGGGAGTCTAAAAGAAGTCGTAAGGTTTTGCGGTTGGCGGTTGAGGCGCGGGCGGGCTAGGCGTTGTTAAAACTTTTGTCCCATAGTGAACTCAAAATTAGAAGTGGAATCTTCGGGTTTGTCGTCGATTGGCCACGCCCATATAAATTGAAGCGGTCCCATCGGCGATATCCACTCCAGCGCCAAGCCGTAACTGCTGCGTTTCATATCCAGATCGTCGACGCCGATTGCGCCGTAATCGTAAAAAACCGCGAAGCGCATTTGCGATTCCGCTATAAGCGGCATGCTCAACTCGACTGAATTGTTAAACGCCCTCGTGCCGCCGATATAACGCGGATCGCCGTTTTTATCTTTTGCCACCGCGCCGCTTGCGTCGCGTCTATATGGCGCGACGGAGCCGCTTTGATAACCGCGAATCGATCGCGCTCCGCCCAAAAATAGACGCGATCCTATCGGATATTTTTTGATGTCGTCCGCGTCCGCGTCGACATACTGAAATCGCGCGCGATAACGCAAAATAAGATCGTAATCGATCAGATCCTGAAAGCCGTAATAAAACGCGAAATTTGAAACGCTTCGCATATATTCTTCGTCCGCTCCAAAACCCGCGAATTCCGCCGATTGCGAAAGCGCGACGCCCGATCGCGGAATAAAATAATCGTCGGTATTATCAAAGCCAACGTATGGAGTTAATGAAAGTTTTGTCGTTTTTCCATTAACGTAAAAATCGTCCGGATCGTCGTATTCGTTTTTATTATTGGAGGAGCTTCCCGTCAAACCGCCGCTAAAGTATCGCCCGAAACGGCGGCTTGCCGTAACGCTTCCGCCTTGAGTGTCTCTAACGTACGTCGTCGCCTCGTAATGCGTGTCGTATACGCTAAAACTAAGCGAATAAACCGAATCGCGCACTCTTGGATTTGTTAAAGACACTTCGTATCTGCGCGTGCGTTTTGACGTGTCCAATCCTAACGAATACGCAAAGCCGCTTCCAAACAGATTGCGATCGTTAATCGACGCGTTGATGATAAATCCGTCGTATGAGCTATATCCGCCGCCCACCATTAAACTGCCCGTAGATGTTTCTTTGACGACGGCGACTAAATCCATCTCGTTTTCGCTAACGCGCCGCTCTTCTATATTAACGCTTTCAAAATAGCCGAGTCTTCTTAGCGCCGCTTTAGATTCTCTAAGATCTGTTAGATTGTACAGATCGCCCGGCGCCAAAAATATCTCTCGGCGTATAACGCGATCGAGCGTTCTGGCGTTGCCGCTGATAATTACGTTGCGAATGCGAACGGGTTTGCCGTAAGTTACGCGAAAATCGATCGATACCAAGCGATTGTTGTCGTCTTTTTTTATATCGGGCAGAACGCGGGCAAACGCATAACCGTCTCGCGCCGCCGCTTCAAAAATTTCGTCTATATCCGATCGCATTTTTTCGGAGCTAAAACGGCGGTTTGGTTTTAGCTTGAGATCCGCTATTACGTAATTTAGATCGATTAGGCGATCGGTCGCGCTTATCGTTATTTTATCTACGTCGTAAGGCTCTCCTTCGATTACGTCGTATTCCAGCGTCGCAAAATATGTGTCAAAATCCACTCTTAAAAACGGATCGCTTACTTCCGCGTCCAGATAACCTTCGGACATATAAAAATCTTTCAATCTCGCGCCGTCGTACGGCAGTTCCTGCAAACGCAAAGCGCCGTTGCTTCGTCCCGGAAACCAGCCCATAAATTGTTTCTCTTTATTGGCGAGTTTTGTTTGCAGATCGCTTTTATCAAAACTTTCCGCGCCGTTAAAGCGACTTTCCACTATGGTAATTCGACTGCCTTTTGCGTACGAAACTTCTAAATAAACCTTGCCGCCTTCAAAAGTCGGGACGATCTCCGCGAGAGTGTCGTAATAACCTTCGCTTTGCGCGAGAGCGATCAATCGTTTTCTTGCGGCTTCGATTCGCCTCGCGTCGTATATTTCGCCTTTTTTCACGCCGAAAACAGGCAGATATTTTTCATCGCGTTCCGTTTCGCTAATGCCTTTGAAATCAATGCGGGCGATCGTGGGTTTTTCTACAAACTTAAAGCGCAAAACGCCGCTTTTTGGCTCGTCGGCGACAATATCCGTAAAATACTCCTGCGCGAAAAGCCTGCGGATCGCCTCGTTGATCGTCTTTTGATCGACCTCTTCGTTCGCGCCGAAGCCGATAATTTCCGTCGCGGTCTGCGGCGAAAGCCGTGAAAGCGAATCAAAACGAATTTCCGCGTATACTTTCGCGTGCGAAAAAATCACAAGACAAACAAACAAAGCTAGAGCGCGCATCGCAATCCATTTTTGGGCTAAAAGGCGCGATTTTATCCAATGCGCGATTAGTCCGCCAAAAAATCGCCGCGATCGCGCTTGCCGCTGGCGTTTTTGAGCGGCGCTTGGAGCGATTGCCTTACGCAAAGTTTAATCGGCGCGCTTTGCCGCCGTCCTTAAACGTTGATTAAACTTACGGTACAATCGCAAAATTTTACGACAAAAAGGGCGCATAATGAAACTTTCGCAAATTTTATTCTTTGCGATTGCTCTAACGCTTATAATTGGCAATACGATCGCGATATTGTCCGTCGATTTTATGAGACCTCTTTTTCCTTATTGGATTGGAGGGATGTGCTTGGGGTTATTTTTGGGGATTTTTATTACTTTGCGTCAAAAAAGAAAGCAAAAACTCGCGTCCGCCGAGCAGAATTAAATCAAAGCCGTATTTTGGCTCTCGACGCAAACCTATACCGATTTTAAGCGTATCGCGGCGCGATTAGTCCGCCAAAACGCGCCGTGAAAACAAGGAAATGTATGGCTTTTGGATCGTCTATGAGAGCGCCGAAAATCGCCGCGATCGCGCTTGCGGCGGGCGTTTTTGAGTTGGCGTTACGTTACGCGCTAGGATACGGACCGTCGCAAGAAGGACGAATGATTTTTGGTTTCGCGCTAATTTTGCTGGCAAGGCAAAACGCGCGATCGGCTAAACTCGTTTTCGCTTTGGCGCTTGGCGCGGTCGCCTTTAGCGTCGTCGGATTGGAATACGGTCGCCTTACGCCCGATTTCGTCGGCGCGCTTTTGGAAACAAACGCGCAAGAAGCCAAAGAGTTCGCGTCGATGATTAATCCGCTTGATATTGCGTTTGCGCTTTTGCTCTGCGCCTTGCTTGCCTTCGCGCTTTTTGCTTGGAATCCAAACCGCGTCGCGCTTTCACCCCCCCCCCCCCCCCCGCAAACTAGGACGAATCCGCGCAATCGGCTTTTGGATTGCGATCGCGGCTTTGTGGATTGGCTCGAATCCGTCGCGGCTTTACTGCGACGCGGCGTTTGGCTACGTTGAGTATCGCGCCAATATCAAAGCCGCGCAAGCGATCGCAAACGGCGGCGCGTGGCGACTTGAGGCAACCGACAAAGCGCCGACAAAAAGCGTCCGCGTCGTCGTTATCGGCGAAAGCGCGCGCAAGGATTATCTAAGCGCCTACGGATACCCGCGCAACACGACCCCGTTTTTGCAAAGCGCCAACGGCGTTTTCGTCGACGGCTTCACGACAAGCGCGGGCTATACGATCAAGTCGCTTTCAAGCATATTGATTAAAAGCGAAAACGGCGTTTTGGATTACGGGCGCAACGTCGTAAGCCTCGCCAACGCCGCGGGTTACGAAACCTTTTGGCTCTCGACGCAAACCTATACCGATTTTAAGCATATCGTGGCGCGGTTAGCCTTTCAAGCGAATCGCTCGTCGTTTTTTCGCCCGCGATCGCTGGAGTTTGTGAGCGACGATATGAACCTACTCGCGGAACTTGACGAGGCGATTGCGCTTGATACGGGCGAAAAACCGAAGCTGATTTTTATGCATATAATGGGATCGCACCCTAAAAGCTGTAAACGTTTGGCAAATAGCGATCCGCGCCCGTTTAATCTGCCGTATGGCGAGGATCACAACTGCTACCTCGCCACAATCGCCAAACTTGATCGCTTTATCGGCGAGATCGTCAAACGGCTAAACGCCGCCGAAACCGATTGGTCGATTTTGTATTTCAGCGATCACGGGCTGGGACATTCAGGCGCGAAAAACGACGCGCAAATGCGGCATAACGAACGGGTAAAACAGGCGTACGAAGTTCCGCTATTTGCGCTTGATAGCGCGGCGACGAAGCGCGTTTTGATCAAGCGGCGACTTAACGCCTCGCGCTTTATCGATCTATTCGCCGCATGGATTGGAGCGCGTGGCGAGGGGATCGATTCGCGTTACGCAATCGAGGATTTTCCAAACGAGTTTGATCCGATCGTTAGCGGCGAAAACATCGATGATCTCGCGGACGATCCCGCGCTTTACTAGAGGCTTGCTAAAATCTCGACGAATTAGGAGGCGTAATGCGACGGCTTGGAATCGTGGGCGTGGGACTAATGGGCGGCTCTTTGGCGCTCGCCTTGCGCGAAAAGAAACTTTTTGACCAGATCGTAGGTTGCGGCAGAAGCGCGGAAAATCTGCAAGCGGCGATCGATCTAAATATCATCGACCGCGCCGCGTCGTTTGAGGAGCTTATCGCGCAAAGCGATCTGATCGCGCTTGCCGCGCCCGTCGAAACCGTCGTCGCGATCGCGCCCAAGCTCGTCGCCGCCAAACAAGACGCGGTTTTTGTGGATCTTGGCAGCACAAAAACGGCGATTACGCGGGCGATTCCGCCGTCTATCCGCGATCGTTTCGTGGCGGCGCACCCGATGTGCGGCACGGAATACAGCGGCGCGAAAGCCGCGTTTAGCTCGCTTTACAACGATCGGATCGTCGTTTTGTGCGACACGGAGGCAAACGACGCAAAGGCGCTTGAAGCGGTCGAAACGTTATTTAAGGCGATTGGAATGCGCGTCGTGAAGATGAAAGCCGTCGATCACGATCGCCACGCGGCGTTTATCAGTCATCTGCCGCACGCGATCAGCTACGCGCTCGCAAACTCCGTTTTGAGCCAAGAGGACAAGCAGAGCATTTTGACGCTCGCGGCGGGCGGCTTCCGCGATATGAGCCGTCTGGCAAAAAGTTCCGCGTCGATGTGGATTGACATTTTCAAGCAAAACAAAGACTCGATTATCTCCGCGATCGGCGAGTTTGACAAGGAGCTTAAAAAGGCGGAGAAACTGCTCGAAAACGAAGAGTGGGATGCGCTAAAAGCATGGATGCAATCCGCAAACGCGCTTCAGGAAATCTTCAAGCCCTCGTAAAACCTGCGCAAATCGGCGGCGCGGCGCGGACGTTTCACGCAATCCACCCACAAATTTCCGCCGTTTACCCGCCTCTCCCGTCATTCTGCGCGTAGTCGCAGAATCTAGCATTTAAGACAATCGCGGATCAAGCGCCAATCGTAAAGTTTTACATCTTTTTATTTTTTAGATACCCGCCTTCGCGGGTATAACGCAAGGCGCGGTCTGCGGCATAACGCAATGTGGGCGCTTTAACTTTTTCTTTTGGATTCTGCGACTTCGCGCGGGAATGACGAGGGGCGGGGAGATCGTGTGCGGGTGGGCGAAAGCGTTTAATCGCCGTCGCATGTGGGGCAATGATAATCCGCTTCGTCTATTGGCTCAAGACTGAACTTTTTACCGTCTTTGTTGATGTATGAAGCGGTTTTTTCGCCGCCTTCGTTTATAGTGATGATATATTGTCCGTTCTTTTTGCCGTTATATATTTCGTCGTATATATGTTCGTCGCCTTTTTTGGC
>JAISMA010000044.1 GCA_031276985.1 Helicobacteraceae bacterium
GATCAAGCGCGGCGTTAGGATTGCTAAACGCGGGATTTAGCGTAACGCTTTACAGCGACAAAGACCGCAAAACTTTGCGCGACGGCGTTCCCGCCACAGGCACGGCGATATATTTCGGCGAGGTTTCGCAAAAGGCGGACGCGGAGATTATAGAAAATCTTTACGGCGAGGACGCGTTTGGTACGGGCTTAAATATACGCTCTTACGACGCGGACAAAAAACCGCTGCTTGAGTTTGACGCGGATTTTGACGGATACAAAAGCCGCTCTGTCGACGCAAGGCTTGTGGCGGACGATCGCATTGGGCGCTTTCTTGAGCGCGGCGGAACGTTTAAGACTCAAGAGATAGATCTCGATCGCCTCGATGAGATCGCTTCCGAAAACGATTTGACGCTTGTAGCGACGGGCAAAAGTCTGTTTTCGGAACTTTTCGGAATAGACAAAAGCCGCTCGGTTTACAGCGATCCGCAACGCTATCTTTTGACGGTCAACGTAAAAGGACTGCCGTACGACGATAGAGCGTTTGACTATCGCAGCAAAGCTACGTGGCGGCGCGGATACTTCAACGCCCACGCGAGCGAAGGCGAAATAATAATCTCGTCGCAAATCCATAAAGATATTGGGCATAGCTGGATCTTTTTGGGATTTGCCAAACCCGAAAGCAGTTGGCGCAAACGCTTTGACAAGGCTTTCGACGCCGCATCCGCGCTTGCGATTTTCAAAGAAATCTACGGCGAATATTTTCCTGAAGACACGCTTGAAATTGCCAACCTCGCGCCGATCGAGGGCGATCCGAAGACTTATCTTAAAGGCGCGGTTACGCCGCTTGTACGCAACGCGGTCGGCTTTACAAAAAGCGGCAAACCCGTCGGCGCGATCGGCGATGCGGCGATCATCTTTGATCCTATCGGAGCGCAAGGAGCGCAGAACGTATCGGCTCAAGTTGCCGCGCTTGTAAAAGCGGCGAAAAACCATAAAGGCGCGTTTGACGCGGAGTGGCTAACGGCGCAATTTGACGCGCATTGGAAAAACTACGGACACGGCGCGACGGAGGTTACGAGGCTGTTTTTGGGCGATCCAAAATACGCCGCGCACGCCGCGTTGGTTTTTCAAGCCGCCAGCGTAAATCCAAAGGCGGGAACGGCTCTGTTTCGCCTGCAGTCCGAAACGTCGCTCATCTTAAACCTGCAAACCAAAGAGGCGTTTGCGCGATATTTGCAAGACGCGATCGGCGAGAGTTTAGACGGCGTATTAAAACGCTTTAAGCCGACGGGCAAATTCCGCGCGAGAGAGGGATACGGCGAGATTTTTCACACCGTTTGCCCCGTGCCCGTCGCCGCGATTTTGGGGCAAATAGAAAAAGAGTTCGCGCTCTTTGGCGCTCCGATAAAGTCGTTGCAAGCCTCAAGCGATCGCGATACGCGAGAATCGCATTTTGTGCATAGAATCGACAATTTGTTTCGCCAAGGCGGCAACGCTCCCGCGCTTTACGCAAAATCAAGCGGTTCGCAAACAAAACTCGTCGCTCTAAGTTACGCCTCGCAATATCAAGGCTTGCTTGCGCTCCCGCAAAGCGACATAAAAAGCCTGAAAGACTTAAAGGGCAAACGGCTTGCTCTGCCGCGCCGATTTCGCGAGCCGATAGATTTTTGGCGCTCAATCTCGCTTCAAGGTTATGAAAACGCTTTGCGAACGGTCGGTTTGAGCCTGAGCGACGTAACGCTTGTGGATTTGCCCACGGACGATTCGTTTAGCGATAGACCCACAAACGACAGACTTTCGCGGGCGGGAGAGCTTATAAGACAACACCAAAGAGAGACGGTAGCGTGGCTAAACGGCGAAGTCGACGCGATTTTCGCATACAGCGCGTGGGGCGCTTTTTTGCGCGAACAGTTTTCGGCAAGAGTGCTAATCGATCTTAACGCGCTTACGCTAAAGGAGAAGATCAACAACGGAGCGCCGAAAACGCTTACCGTCAGTACCAAATTGCTTGAAGAGCGCCCCGAATTGGTCGAGCGCTATCTATTTGAAGCGCTCAAATCGGCGCATTGGGCGCGCAAAAACGGCGCTGAAGCAAGACGTATCATAGCTTCAAAATCGGGCGTAATCGAAGCGTTGTTAAACGAAGGCGTAGAGCAAACGCTGGATATTTCGCTGGATGAAAACCTGATCGAAGCGCTTGTTTTGCGTAAAGAGTTTTTGTTGAAACGCGGATTTATTCCGAATGATTTTGACATACGCGAGTGGATTGATCCCGCGCCGCTTGAAAAAGCGATCGGGCAATTCAATAAATATTTGAAGGAGAAAAGGGTATGAGCGCAGACATCAAGGTTTTAAGGGAGCGGTTTGCTCCGATTTTTGAGAAGATCGCCTCAAGCGCGGCGGAACGCGAAAATAAGCGCGAGTTGGCGTACGACGAGGTAAAAGAACTTTTGGCGGCTGGATTTGGCGCGCTTAGAGTTCCAAAAGAGCTTGGCGGATTTGGCGCGACTATCCGCCAGCAGTTTGAATTGTTGATTGATTTGGCGGCGGCGGATTCCAATCTTTC
>JAISMA010000045.1 GCA_031276985.1 Helicobacteraceae bacterium
GTGCCTGTGGCGGGAACGCCGTCGCGCAAAGTTTTGCGGTCTTTGTCGCTGTAAAGCGTTACGCTAAATCCCGCGTTTAGCAATCCTAACGCCGCGCTTGATCCCGCTATGCCCGCGCCTATAATTGCCGCTTTGCGTTTTAGCGCCATATCCGATCTCCTTTTTGCGTTTTGTTTGCCGCTTCCTCTTTTTTCACCTTTTCGATGTCGCGGTATTGCGCGGCGGGGTGATTATCGGGCAGGCGCGAATATCCGAATAACTTATCCCTTAACGTGCCGTTTGCGTAAGACGAGGGATAAACGCCGCGTTTTTGCAGTTCGGGGACGAGATATTTAACGACGTCCTTAAACGTCTCGTGCGCCACGACGTAAGAGATATTAAATCCGTCTATATCCGTATCCTCCACCCACGCTTGCAATTCGTCGGCGACTTTCGCGGCGGAGCCAACAAACGTTGGGCCGGGTCCTCCTATGCCAATCCACTTCGCAACCTCTTCGATAGTGCGTTCCGCGTTGGCGCTATGCGTAAGACCGTTTGCGAAAGAGGAGCTTTTGTTCGCGTCGATCGCTATCTTTTTCGACGAATCCGACAGAGCGTAACGGCTCAAATCAGTTCCCGTCCAGCCCGATAAAAGCGTCAACGCGCCTTCGACGGAGATATATTTTTGATACTCTTCAAACTTTGCTTGCGCTTTTTCGTCCGTTTCATCGACAACGATAGTAATAAGCGCAAAAACAAGAATGTCTTTGGGATTTCTTCCCGCGTCAGCCGCTCTTTTTCTTATATCCGCCACATACTCTTTAAGCTCTTGCTTTTCGGAAGTGGAGATAAATACGGCTTCGGCGTGTTTTGAGGAAAATCTCCTGCCCGCGTCCGAAGTTCCCGCCTGAAACAAAACGGGCGTTCTTTGCGGCGAAGGCTCGGTTAAAGCAATGCCCGGTACTTCAAAATATTTGCCTTTGTGTCCGATTTCATGAACTTTGTTTGGATCGGCAAAAACGCGCTTTTCTCTATCGCGTACAACCGCATCGTCTTCCCAGCTACCTTCAAGCAGTTTGTAGATGACTTCCAGATACTCGTCCGCCCGCTCGTAGCGCGTGTCGTGATCGAGAAGTTTTTCTTGCGTAACATGCGACGTAACGATATTCCAGCCGACGCGCCCTTTTGTGTAGTGATCGGCTGTGGCTATGCGGCGCGCAAAAGTATACGGATGCTCAAACGTCGTGGACGAGGTTATGCCGATTCCGATGTGTTTCGTCGCTTGCGCTATTGGAGCGGCTACCTGCAAAGGATCGTTAATCGGTATTTGCGCGCCTTCCGCGATAGCCGTAGATACGCTTCCCTTATAAACGTCGTAGTAACCTATGCCGTCGGCGATAAAGATCGCGGCGAATATCCCTTCTTCCAATATCTTCGCCAGATCAGTCCAATATTCCAAATCTTTGTACTGCCGCGATCTATCTTTTGGATGCGCCCAAAGTCCGGGCGATTGATGAACAGGAGAGTTCAACTCAAACGCGTTAAAGTAAAACTTTTTACCCATGACGATCGCTCCTTGCCGCTTTTTTCGCCTTTTCGATGTCGCGGTATTGCGCGGCGGGGTGATTATCGGGCAGATATTTGCGCCCAAAAATCTTTTCTCTTAGCGTGCCGTCGGCGTAAGAGGTCGGATAAACGCCGCGTTTTTGCAGTTCGGGGACGAGATATTTAACTACGTCGGCAAAAGTTTCGTGAGAAATGACAGAGCCTATGTTTAACCCGTCGACGCCCGTTTTTTCCACCCACGCCTCGATCGCGTCCGCAACCGTAACGGGCGATCCGATAAAAAGCGCGCCCAAACCGCTGATTCCTATCCATTCGGCGAGTTTTCTTGGCGTCCACTCTTTTTCGCCGTCCGTCGTGAGATCGTTTAGTATGGAAACTATCGCGTTGCTTTCGTCGCGCTTAAGTATTTCGTCCGGCTGATAGCCGCTAAGGTCTATGCCTATCCAGCCCGAAACAAGCGCCAAAGCGCCTTCGTACGAGATGTATTGTTTATACTCCTCATATTTTGCCCGCGCCTCTTCATCGGTTTCGTCGACGATAATCGTCGCCAGCGAAAAGACTTTCAACGCGCCCGCGTCGCGTCCCGCTTTATTTGCGAGCGCGCGAACGTCGGATGCGTAATTACGCACAATCGTCGCGCTTGGATTAGCCACAAAAACGCACTCCACATGCCGCGCCGCAAATTTTTTGCCCGCTTCGCTTGCGCCCGCCTGAAACAAAACGGGCGTTCTTTGCGGCGAAGGCTCGGTTAAAGCAATGCCCGGTACTTCAAAATACTTGCCTTTGTGTCCGATTTCATGAACCTTGTTTGGATCGGCAAAAACGCGCTTTTCGCGATCATGCACGATCGCGCCGTCTTCCCAGCTACCTTCAAGCAGTTTATAAATTACTTCCAGATACTCGTTTGCCACTTCATAGCGATCGTCGTGGCGGTTTAATCCGTTGTCGCCGACGTTTTTCGCGCCGCTTTCAAGATACGACGTAACGATGTTCCAGCCGACGCGCCCTTTTGTGTAGTGATCGGCTGTGGCTATGCGGCGCGCGAAAACATACGGATGCTCAAACGCCGTAGAAGCCGTAACGCCAAAACCGATATGTTTCGTGGCAGCTGCCGCCGCCGCGGCGATCTGAAGCGGATCGTTAATTGGAATCTGCACCGCGTTTTTAACGGCTGTTTTCGCGTCGCCGCCATACACGTCGTAATAACCTATTACGTCCGCGATAAAGATCGCGGCAAAATATCCGCTTTCGGCGATCTTTGCCAGCTCGATCCAATAGTCGATTTCCTTATACCGCCACGATTGATTGCGCGGGTGCGCCCAAAGTCCGGGCGTTTGATGACTCGCGCAATCCATAATGAAAGCGTTGAATAAAATCTTTTTGCTCATCTGTCCTCCTTTTAGTTTCTGCCCGCAAATTTTTCGGCGGGTTTGAAGCGTTTGATTAGATCGCTAAAGCGCTCGCCCGTTTCTTGCTCGATATAGCGCTCAATCGCCTCTTTGGTCTGCAAGCCCAAAAGCAGCGACGGCTCGGATTGGAAGCGAAAAAGCGCCGACGCCGCGCGCTCGCTTACCGCCGCCGCGTAAAATAACGCTTCCAGATGAGCGGCGTATTTTGGATCAAACAAGAAAAGCCGCGTCGCTTCCGTCGCGCCATGTCCGTGCTTCTCCCAATGCGCGTCAAACTGCGCCGTTATCCACTTCGCGTCAAATTCGCCCTTATGCGCCGCCGCCGCTTTCACTAGCGCCGCGACTTGAATCGATACGTTTTGCGCGCCTTGTCCCGCGATCGGATCAAATATGATCGCGGCGTCGCCGATTGCCGCGACGGGTTTGCCGCTTTTGGTAAAACCAACCGCTTTACGCACGTGCGGCGTAACCGCGCCTTTTAGCCACGAATACCGATCGCTTTTAATCGTCTTAAACTTCGCGATCTCTTTTGCGTCTTCGGGGAAATAATCGCGGAAAATCTCGTTGAAAATCCTAAGCGTCGATTCGTCGTCGTTTGCTTTGTCGAAGCGTTTTTTCCAATCGGTATTCGGCTTGGCAAATCCCAAAATACTCCAGCCGCGCCCAATATCTTTGTGTAAACTCGGTCCGATAAATATTGTGCCTTGCTCGCCGTTTGCGATGAGAAGATTGTGCTTTGCGCCGACTTTGCTACGGTAATCGAACGTTGTTTTGTCGTATGGCAATCCGTCGACATAAATCGTCAAAAGGTATCGTTGCGGCTCGGCGTAAACCGTGCGGCTTTTGTCGATTTCAAACAGATCGATAAGCCCGCCTTTGCCCGTTCCAACAAGCGTCAGATCGTTTTGGCTCGCGATCTCATCGAGGCGATCGGGCGTAATCGCTTCCACCTTAAACGCGCCGCCGCGATCGACAAAACGCGCGATACGATCGTCGGCTTTTATACGCGGATCAACGCCTTGCGCCCTGAAGTAGCGAAAGTCAAAGTCAAACTCCAACAACGGCGCTTTATCGGGTTTATAGTCCCTAAACGAAAAGCCGTCCGTGTAGCTATCTTCGTCGTACAGATCCTCGATAATCTCCGCGTCCGCCTCCAAAGAGGGCTTGCCGAAATATATCGCCGTGCCTGTGGCGGGAACGCCGTCGCGCAAAGTTTTGCGGTCTTTGTCGCTGTAAAGCGTTACGCTAAATCCCGCGTTTAGCAATCCTAACGCCGCGCTTGATC
>JAISMA010000156.1 GCA_031276985.1 Helicobacteraceae bacterium
AGGCTCTCCGAATAAACTCTTTTCTGTCTATGACGCAACTTCTAACAACAACGCAAGTATCCATGCGTCGATTATATCCAAAAGAAATAATTATCTACAAGACAAATCCGTTAAGAAAATGTTAATAATGCGCGAAAAAACGCCCTCAAAAAAAACTAAATTAAAAAGTTTCGTTTTGCGATCAGAAATTGCATATTGAGAGCAGAAATATACCGTTTTGGGCATAAGAAATTTAGTTTTGAAAGTGTTTTTATCGCAAAACTAAACTCGAAAGGTAAAAAATGGCAACTAAGCCTCTCAACGAAAAGAACCATCGGAAATTTAGGAATGAGAGATTTTAAATTGCTTTAAAAACATCAAACACTACTAGAACAATCACCCGTCGATTATTTGCGTGGTTCTTAAATCTTTATCAATTGCCAACGAAGCCTTATAGTAAGCGGATTAAGCGAGCGATAAAGCAATCCATAAAAAGCAAAATAAAACTACACGCAGAATGACGAGAGGGGATGCGGGCGTTTCGTCGGCTACTTGACGCTTCCATTTTTGCGAAAGTTCAGCTCATGCCGTCATTCCCGCGAAGCGACTGTTTCTTGTCATTCCGCGCGAAGTCGCAGAATTCGTTCCTGAAATGTTCGCGCTACATTGCGCGATCGATCTCGCCCTGCGTCATTCCCGCGACAAAGCGATAGCTTCCGAAGGAAGGCGGGTATCTAACAAATAAAAAGTTATAAAACTTCGCGATTGGCAGCTGAGTTGCGAATGTTTAATACTGGATTCCCGCGAAAGCGGGAATGATGAAGAGAGGCGTTCAATGACATTATTTAATCCGAGCGTTGTTTGCCTGTTTGTTGAGGGAATGGCAAAAGGGGAGGGCGAGATGAGCGGTATCTATCAACGCGAAAACCGATCCAAAGTTTACGCGGAGATTTGGCGCGCAAGATCGGTCGCGTTGTCCGCGCTGATTTCGCGCAACGCGCCGCGATCGCACAGATAGAGCCGATCGGCAAGGCGCAAAGCCTGATCCAAGCTGTGGCTGACCATTACAATCGAAAGTTCCAAACGTTCCAGCAGACTTTCAATCAACGCCGTCGATCGAATATCCAGCGAAGCCGTCGGCTCGTCTAGCAAAAGACAAGCGGGCTTTAGCGCCAACGATCGCGCCAGACAAAGCCTTTGACGCTGCCCGCCGCTAAGTTCCAGCGCGTTTGATTTGAGGCGATCTTTCACCTCGTCAAACAAGCCGACCATAACCAGCGTCTCCTCGATCGCCTCCGCCGTTTCGCGTTTGCTTAGTCCTTTTACCTCGCGCAAAACGACGGACAAATTGTCGAAAATCGACATATCAAATAGTTCGGGCGTTTGAAACAGCATGGCAAAATTCGTCCTTAGCCGCCTTAGATCGACCGATCGGTTATCGACGAGGCAATCGTCTATGGACGCGAAAACGACGCCTTCGCTTTTGGCGCTCGCAAACTCGTCGTTTAGGCGGTTGATCGACCGAAGCAGGGCGGTTTTGCCGCTGCCTGAACGCCCGACGATCGCGCTAATTTTACGCGCCTCAAACTCGACGTTAATGTCGCGCAACGCAAGCGCGTCGCCAAAGCGCAGCGAATAGCGCTCGAATTTGGCGATTAGGCTCATCGTTTTAGCCTCGCGATCGCAATTAGCGCCGTTGAAAGCGCCATAAGCGTAAGCGCTGCGCCAAAAGCGGCGGCAAGCTCGTTTTCGTCGCGATATTCGCTTGCGTAGATGTAAATGGCAAACGGCAGCGCCTCGAATTTGTCGAAAATCGAAGCGCTAAAGCCCGCGCCAATCACCGCGCCCGTGAGCATAATAACCGCCGTGTCCTCGCAGGCGCGCCCAAGACCCAAAACGACGCCGCCCATAACTCCGCCAAAAGCCTTCGGTAGCAGCGCAAGCCGAAAAGACGCGGGTTTGGAAAGCGCGAGGCAGGCGCACAGCAGACGAGTTTCACGCGGCAACGACGCAAGCGCCTCTTTCGTCGCGCGCGCGATCAGCGGCATAATCAGCAACGCGATCGCAATCGCCGCGACAAGCAGCGAAGTGTTGGCGTTTGGCAGAAACGTTTTACGCAAAAACACGACGATCAGATAGCCAAAAAGCCCCATCACAATCGACGGAACGCCCGCCAGCAGATCGACCAAAAACTCAAGCGCGGCTCTGATTTTCGGCGTTGCGAACTCGGCGATATACGCGCCCGCGCAGATCGCGGGAACGACGGCGATCGCGGTTGAAAGCAAAGCCAAAAACAGCGTGCCCGCGATCGCGTTAAACAGCGCGTCGAAAACCGCCGTTTTGCCAAGCAGCGCGTCGATCGGATCGGCGTCGCCAAAGATAAGCTCCAAACTGATCGCGCCCGCGCCCTTGACAAGCACGAAGCCGCAAATGCCCGCCATAACCGCGATCAGCGCGATCGAAGCCGCGAAAGACGCGATCTTGAAGGCGACAAACGCCGATTTCATCTTGCGATCAGCCTCGCGCACGCGCCCAAAACGAGGTTGATAAGCAGCAGCGCCGCGCCCGCCAGATAGAGCGAGTCAAACGCCGCCGCGCCCGCTTCGTTAGCCGTCGCAAGCGCCATATGCGCGCTTAAAACGCGAAAACTTTCGTGTATGTCGGAGGGGATTTGCGGCGCGTTGCCGCTTAGCATAAGCGCGATCATCGTATCGCCCGCCGCTCTGCCAAAACCCAGCAAAAACGCCGCGATCAACGCGGATTTGGCGTTTTTCAACACGACGAAAAACAGCGCTTCAAGCGGACTGAAGCCAAGCGAGGCGGCTAACGTCTCGATTCGTTTCAGGCGCGGCGCGAGCGAGGATTTCATGATTGTAATCATCGTCGGCAAGATCAGCAGGATCAAAACGGGAACGACGCACAAAAGCCCCGCGCCGCCGAACTTTTCGCGCAAGATAGGCGCGAAGACAAACAGCGCGACAAAAGCGTAAAGGATCGTGGGAAATCCGCTCATAAACGCAACGAGGCGATCAAGCGCGGTTGAAAGGGCGTTTTTGGCGAGGATATTGCAGACGATCGCAATCGCCGCGCCAAAGCCCAAAACCGTGGCGATCGACGAGAGGATAAGCGAATCGATTAGCATCGCCATAACGCCGAAGCGATTTTCGCTAGGTCGCCACTCAAAGCCGAAGATCGCGCCGTCGCTTGCGGAAAAAGCGGCGCTAACGCCAAAGGCAATCACGAACGCAAACAGCGCCGCCGCCGCCAAAGCGGTTGCGATCGCGCCGAGCTTGATTGCAAAAAGCGTCAGGCGATCTTTCATTTAACGGGAATGTATCCCGCTTCGATCACGATCTTTTGCCCTTCGTCCGAAAATATGTAGTCGATAAACGCCTTTGTCAGCGGGCTAACGTCCGCTTTCGTATTCATGTAAAGTAGCCGCGTAACCGAATACGCGCCGCTTGAAGCATTCTCTTGCGTGGGAATCATGCCGTCGATCGTTACGCCTTTAACCTTGTCGTCAAGATGACCGATTCCGACGTAGCCGATCGCGTTTTTGTCGCCTCCGACGGCAATTTTCATCGCGCCGTTGGAATTGACGACCGAGCTTTTTTGCGACGGCGCGGTTTTGTTTGTAGCGCGTTCTTCAAACGTTTCGCGCGTGCCGCTGCCGTCCTCGCGGACGTAAAGCGCGATCGGCGCGTCTATGCCGCCGACCTCTTTCCAATTGGCGATTTTGCCGCTGAAAATATCGGTTAATTGCGCTTTGCTAAGCGCGCCGACTTTATTCGACGTATGGACGATTGCCGCCACGCCGTCAATGGCGAACGGATAGCTTTTCAGCCCGTATTTTTCTATCTCGCCCTCTTTGAGCGCGCGTCCCGTGTTGCCGATTTGCGCGAGCCCTTCGCCGACCTTTTGCACGCCCACGCCCGAACCGCCGCCCGCGACGGAGATTTTAATCTCGCCGTTAAAGCGCATAATCCGCTTGGCGGCTTCTTTCATCACGGGAATGTGCGCCGTGCCGCCGACAATATCAAGCGAGCCTTTGAGGTCTTTGAAGCGATCGAGATCGCCCGCGAAGAGACAGGCAAAAGCCGCCAGTAACGAAAAAATGAAACGCATTGTTGAACTCCGAAGTTTTGATAAAGGCGACCCGCGCCGTAAAAAGCAGGGCAAAGCCTATCAAAGCGCCGCTTAATACGTTCCGCAAACGCCGAAGTCTATTTTAAGTTTAGAAAACTATAATAAACATCGTTTTCTCTTTGCGCGCGGATTTTTGCGTTGATTGGCGCGCCGCGAGGGAATAATTAAACTTCAGGAGATGAAAATGTCCATAGCGATCGTGTATGGAAGCAGCGGCGGCAACACCGAAAGCGTTGCCAAACTTATTCAAAAAAAGCTCGGCAAAGCGGCTGATTTGATTGATATTGGCAAAGCTGACGCGGACAAGATCAACGGCTACGACAAGCTGATTTTAGGCGCGTCGACGTGGTACGAGGGGCAGTTGCAAGACGATTGGGATTCGTTTGACAAAGACGCGCTCGATTTGAAAGGCAAGACGGTCGCGCTTTTTGGGCTTGGCGATCAGAGCGGTTACGGCGGCGAATTTTGCGACGGCGTGGGAATTTTGTACGAATTAAGCGTCAAAAAAGGCGCGAACGTCGTGGGGGACAAAAACTCTACCGACGGCTACAGCTTTGAAGCGTCAAAAGCGGTGGTCGACGGCAAATTCGCGGGGCTTATCATCGACGAGGACAATCAAAGCGACTTGACCGCAAGCAGAGTTGAGCGGTGGGTGGAGAGCATAAGATCCGCCTTTTAGACTTCGCGTTTTATCGGGCGACATAATAGCGATTGTCATATTCGGACGGATTGATAGCGCTAAATCTGCTTTCAGGGTTTCGCGTTTTATCGGGCGACATAAGCGCGATTGTTTCATATTGAACGGACGGATAGCGTAATATCCGCCTTTTGTGCTTCCTGCTTTAGAGCTGGTTTTGTCTGCGGGCAAAACCGCTCGAATCTTCGCGCCAATTGTTTCGCTTAAACCTTGGCTGGTTTTGGGGCGATTTGTTTTTACGACGCTTTCAACGTCAATAAACGTTTTCTCAATCCAAATCCCACACCGCTTTTGTTTGATATAGCGCTATGCGCCACGATCGTTATTTTGCTTTTTAGTCCGTCGCGGCGTTACTGACGTTCTTTTATTTCGCAAAAGCTCAACATCTGCGTCATGCCTGCGAAGGCGGGAATCCAGAATTAAGATATTCGCGGATTATTCGCCATTCGTAAGCGCTTGGCATTGCTTTGCAATGTTTGGATTGGGCGACTACGCGCGGAATGACGGGAGCGGGCGCGGGAATGACGGGAGGCATAAAACACGTAAAAATTTCAGAAAACAACGGAAAAACCAAAAACCGTTCAAAGGGCGGTAAAGCGTTCGCGCCAAAAAAAACGCGAAACGTTCAAAAGCGGCGCGATCAACGCTGTTTATAAAAATATCGCGGAAAAGCGTTCAAAAATGCGGAAAAATCGCGGGAAGCGTTCAAAAACTAGCGTACAAAAACTGCGGAAACGGCGCTAAATCGCGCAAAGCGGCGGGAAGCGCGCGGAAGTTCAGATTACTTTAAGTGAAACTCTACTATTATCAACCGATTGAAACCCCACTTTGCAAGGAGAATTGCCCAATGCAATCGCTTACTTTGTCCGCC
>JAISMA010000226.1 GCA_031276985.1 Helicobacteraceae bacterium
AAAGGGACAAGCAGATACTGCCAAAAGAGCCAAACGATAAGCGTGGCGATGAAAACGTAGTGAATATAACGATGAAAGATCGCGGCGATACTAAGCGCGATATAGCTTAAGCAAAGCCACAAAGGAACGCTGAAATTCCACTCTGGAACGCTGATTTCAACGGCGTATATTAAAAATCTGTCAAATAACGAGCCAAAACCGATTAAATGTAAAACGATCTCGACGATATAAAACGGCGTATAAATTATCGTCAATACGGGACCAAGCAGTTGCGTATGCGCTGTCGGCGGAAAATAGTAATGCACAATTGGGAGCATAGCGGCAAACACGTAAATAGACATGCCAAGCGCGATAGCGATTTTGGATCTATCGCCGAAATAGCGCAAAAACAAAAAGATATAAAACACGCCCGATACGCTAAGCAAAAAACCAACAGAAAAAAGCAGTCTTGGATAGCACGCTATTAACGCGATCGAAACGATAAAAAGCGTTTCAAAACTAACGACTCTAATATGCCTAGCGACTAAGAACAGCCCAAATATAAACATAGCGTAAGCGCGAAGCAAAGACGGCACGTTACCCGTAAAAACGAGATAACAACCAAAAACTACGATCGAGATCGCGCCCAAGTCGAAAAAGCCGTTTCGCCAAGCAAAAAACCGCGATTGCAACATACGATACGGAAAGCCTACGATCGCGCCTAAAACCAGCGATAAAATTCCCAAATGCATGCCGCTTAAAGCGATTAGATGCGCGGCGGCGTATTTAGTTACAGCAGATCGCAACTCTACGCTTTGCGGCGAAGCGAAAAAGATCGCGGGAAACAATTCGCGCATATAGGCGTTTTCGTGTTGATTGGCTACAAACGACACGGCGCGATCGTAAAGTTTATCGCCGCTATCGCGGTAAAAGGCGGGCATAATCGAAATCCGAAAACTAGGCGCGTAAAAACCGCGCATAAAATCAAGAAAACCGATATTGTCGGTTATGATCACAAGCGAGCTATCCGATCCAGCAAGATCGCTTCGCAAATCCTCAAAAGTAGAGGTAAAAAACGATCCGTATTTTTTGCTCTCAAGGCGCAAAGCCCAATAATTTTTGCCGTTTTTATTCGTTTTAAGCGTTTGCCTTGCGATCGTGGCGTTAATGTCGCAAAATTTTCGCTCCTTTAGCTCCAAAAATCGATTATATTCCACTAATGCATTCACGCAAAACAGCGTTACGCAAACGGCTAAAAACAGCGCGCGCGATCTGTACGAATAAAATAGCGCAAGCCGTTCCACTAAATAGGCGGCATATCCGCGCTTTTATACTCTATCTCTATCTTTGTGTCGCGGTAATATCGCGGCTCCACGCTTATTTGAAAACCCTCGTCGATAAAGCGAGTAAAGGCTTTTTGAAAGATCATTTTAATCGTTCCCGTTTCGCCGTTGCGGTGTTTTTCTATAATAATTTCCGCTTCTTCTTCGGGCTTTTCCCTAAACTCCGATCGATACTCTTTGCCGCTTTTTTGCGCCTGTTTTTTTCTTTCTTTTTCCTCTTTGGCGGTGTAAACGTCTTCGCGGTGGACGAACATCACAATATCCGCATCCTGCTCAATCGAGCCGCTTTCGCGTATGTCGGCGAGTTTAGGTCGTTTTTCGTCGCGGCTTTCCAGCCCTCTATTAAGCTGACACAACACAAGGATTGGTATTTCAAGCTCCCGCGCCAAAATCTTAATGCCGCGCGAAATGTCGCTGATCTGCTGTTGCCGATTGGCTTCCACGCGATTTTGATCCGCCATCAAGCCAATATAGTCGATAATCGCCAGCTTAATTTCTGGTCGTTGCATTTTTATATGTCTTAAGCGACTTCTAAGTTTGTTGATATTCACCGACGAATCGTCGTCTACATAGAGTTTGCTTTGCGCGAAAAAGTCCGCCGCGTCGCTTAAACGCGCCCATTCGTCGTCGTTTAGATCGCCGACTTTGATTTTACTCATCGGTACGCTGGTTTTTATCGACAAAAGACGCAACATAAGATCCTCGGCGGACATTTCAAGGCTAAAGATCGCCACGCCCTCCTCCTTTTGAAGAACGTTCGCCGTAACGTTCATGGCAAAGGCGGTTTTGCCCATGCTAGGACGTGCTCCAAGCACGATCATATCGCCCGCGTGAAAGCCGTTGGTCATTCTATTTAGCCCGTAAAAACCCGTGTCCAAGCCGATTACGCCGTTATTGCCGCGCTCCTTGTTCGCCTTGATCCTCTCAAGCGTCGAGGCGACTATATCCTCGCCGCTTCTAAATTGTTTAGAGCTTGTGTCGTTGCCAAGCTCGAAAAGCCGTTTTTGTACGCGATCGATCGCTTCCGCCGCGTCAAGTTGCTCTTCATATACAACCTGTTTGATCTCTGTTGTGAGTTTTATGATTTCGCGTTTTAGCGCAAGCTCTTTAATCTCGTCGATATAAGCGTACGTGTTGGATAGCGGCGTAGTACCCAAAATATCCAGCATTATCTCTTCGTCGTATCGGGAGGCTTTTATCAGCCTTTTTCGCAAAAACTCCTCGTCGATCGGGATTTGCTCGGCGCTCATTTCGCTCATCGCCGCGAAGATCGCCTGATGCGCGGGCAGATAAAAATCGCGCGACGTCAATCGTTCCGCCGCGTCGGAGTAGTACGACGGCTCGAAAATAATGGAGCTTAGAACCGATCGCTCTATATTAAGATTGTGAAGCTCTATTTCCACCGTTAATACGCCTCGTAATGCACGCGGCTTTCGTCGTAACGAAGGAGCGGCGTTTTGCTCTCGGCGGGATAACCCAGCGCGATCGTCGCAAATCCCTCGATGTGCGCGGGTAGCTTAAAGTATTCTTTAATCCCTTGCATAAGCGGTTTATAATCCATAATCGCCAACCACACGCCGCCAAGCCCCAAATACACCGCTTCAAGCAAAATGTTTTCGCACGCCGCGCCCAAATCCTGCTGTATGCATGCGGTATATTGCAGGTTTTGGTCGTTTTTCAAAACCATAATGCCCAGCGGCGCGCCAAGAAGCGGCTTGGAGTGAGGGCAAATACGCGCTATCGCCTCTTTGCTTTCGTTGTCGGTTATGACCAGAAACTCCCACGGCTGCTGATTGCGCGCGCTTGGCGCTTGCATTGCCGCTTCCAGCAGTTTTTTGACCTTTTCAGGCTCGATCGGTCTGTCTTGAAACTTGCGAACGCTGTAGCGGTTGAAAATTTCTTTCATCTGCCTTTCCTTTCACGTCAAAATCCGCGATCTTAGCGCTTCTTAGCTCATAATCGTTGCCGTCGTATTGTCGGCGCGGCGCTAATAGCGAGGGCGGTTATAATTGCGCCTTTAATTAAAGGAACGCAATGTTTGAGCCGTTTAACGCGGGCGATCTGTCCGCGAAACCCAGCGAGCTGAAAAAACTGCTTGCGGACAACGAGGCGGCGATCGAGGCGCTGATAGCTTTGGAGAGCAAAACCTTCGCGTCGTTTGTTCGTCCGATATCGGAGCTAGACGAAAAACTCGCCAGATTTATAACGCCCGTCGGCATACTTCAATACGCGGAAAACAGCGAGCAAACGCAGGCGGCTTATAGCGCAATGCTACCGCTTATTAGCGATTACGAGACGCGCTTGGCGCAGGATACGAGGATTCTTGAAGCCTATCAGGATATTTTGACGAGCGACGGCGCGATCGACGCGACGCAAAAAAAACTGCTAGAAGACGCGATTTTGCAGTTTGAGCTTGAAGGCGCAAAACTTGACGCCGCGAGCAAAGAGCGAATCGCCGCGATCAACGCGAGACTCGCCGACATTGACAATCTATTCGCGCAAAATCTGCTGGAAGCGACGAAATCTTACGAAAAAGAGATAACGGCGGACGATCTGGACGGAATCGAGCAAAGCGATATGGACGCGTTCAAAGCGGGCGAGGGCAAATGGAAGCTAAATCTTCTGCCGCACGGCTATACGGCGTTTATGACTTGCGCCAAAAACCGCGATCTGCGCGAGGAGCTTTACCGCGCATATACCGCGCGCGCGCCGCAAAACGAGGCGATCGCCGAAGAAATGTTGCGCCTAAAAGACGAAAAGGCGCGTTTGCTTGGCATGCGTCATTACGCCGATTATTCGCTTAAAACCAAAATGTCGCCAAGCGCGGAGGCGGCGATTGCTTTTGTGGAAGAGCTGATTGAAAAATCGCTGCCGCAGGCAAAAAAAGAGATTGGCGAGCTTAAAGCCTTCGCCAAAGCAAACGGCGAAGAGCGCGATCTGCAAAGTTTCGACGCGGCTTTTTGGAGTAAAAAACTGGAAAAAGCCAAATTTGATTTCGACGAGGAGCTGTACAAGCCATATTTTGAATCAAGCCGCGTTTTGCGCGGGTTGTTCGACTTTTTGACGCGGCTTTTCGACGTTTCGTTCAACGAGGCGAAAACGCCCGTTTGGAACGATCGCGTCGAAGTTTATGACTTGGCGCGAGGCGGCGAAACTTTCGGTCGGCTTTATATCGATCTGTACGAGCGCAAAAGCAAGCGCGGCGGCGCGTGGATGGACGCTTATCAAACGCGCATGCGCCGCGCCGATAACCGCCTAGAGCTTCCTAGCGCGTATATTTGTTGCAACTTTCCGACAAGCTCCGAAAATCTGCCGTCGCTACTTAGACACAACGACGTAGTTACGCTCTTTCACGAAGCGGGGCACGCGATTCATCATCTGTTTAGCCGCGTCGACGAGCGCGATCTAAGCGGTATTTGCGGCGTGGAGTGGGACGCGGTGGAGTTTCCAAGCCAATGGCTGGAAAATTTCGCTTACGAGTCGCGGGTTTTGGAGCTTTTTGCCTCGCACTATCAAACGGGCGAAAAACTGCCGCGATCTATGATTCAAAAGCTGATCGACGCTAAAAACTTTCAATCGGCGACGGCTATGCTGCGTCAATGCGAATTCGCGCTGTTCGATCTTAAAATTCATTTAGGCGCGTTCAAAGCGGGCGAAATTCAGGCGATTTTGGACGATATACGCAAAACGACGTCTTTAATCAAGCCGCCAATGTATAATAAGTTTCAAAACGGCTTTAGCCACATTTTCGGCGGAGGTTATTCGGCGGGTTATTACAGCTACAAATGGGCGGAAGTCTTGAGCGCGGACGCGTATTTGGCGTTTGCGGAAAAAGGCGTTTTTGACCGCGCGTTAGCCGATCGTTTCGCAAACTCCGTGTTGAGCGCGGGCGGATCGAGAAAAGCTATGGATAACTTTACCGAATTTATGGGGCGCGGACCCAACGCGGACGCGCTTTTAACGTTAAACGCAATCAAGGCAAAACAATGAAAACTCTAACGCTAATGCGCCACGCGAAAGCCGAAAAGGGCGCGAAAGATCGCGAACGCGGACTAACAAACGAAGGCAGGGAAGAGGCGAGGGTAGTCGCCGAAAAACTCGTCGAAAAAGGCTGTAAGCCCGACGTTGTGCTTGTAAGCGACGCGAGGAGAGCGAGAGAAACGGCGTTGATCGTAGCCGATATTTTGGGCGCGCTTGATCGGATCAAAACGGTTGAAAACCTCTACGAAGGCGGATCGCGGGATTATATACGCGCCGTCGATTCGATTGTAACGAGGTGCGAGCATGCGCTTATTATTGGACATAACCCGGCGATTTCAGACGCGGCGGCCGTTTTGTGCGAGGATTTCATCGATATTTTTTCCACCGCCGCCGCGCTTGGCATGGAATTTAGCGCGGCGATCGGCGCTGGAATGGGAACGGGCAAACGGCTGTTTTTTCTAAACGCCAAATCTTAAACGCTAGATTTCCGCCTTCCTTCGCGCCTTACGCCGCTATCGCAGCGAGCGCTTTGCGGGAATGACGATATGTAACGGTATTGGTTTAAGGCAATCGGAAGCGCCTTTGGATTTTTCGCTTGGATTTCCGCGAAGGTCAAAATGGCGCGCGCTAAGTAATGTTTTTTTGGCGCAACCCGCAACAACGGCTAAAAAGCAAACGAATGAGGTAGAGGGGAGCGCGAAAAGAAGGTTTTACCGCAAGATCGCTAGAATTAGGGTTTTTAACCCGTTTGGAGTCGAATGAAACTAGGAATATATATGATTTTTGTCGCAGCGCTCGCGCTTGGCTGTTCGCAAAAAGGCGTTTCCAATCAAAGCGCGGAGTATTGGTATCGGCAGGTTTCGGAGCAGATCGCAAGAGGCGCTTTGGAATCGGCGGGCGATCGGTACTCTAGTTTGGCGGGCGAGCATTTCGGATCGCCGCTTTTAGCGGAGGCGACGCTGATGATGGCGACGGCGCATTTGGAGGCTGAAGAGTATCTTTTGGCTAACTTTTATCTCGACGAATACTCAAAGCGCTTCGGCGCTAAACAAAACGCGGATTTAATCGCCTATCTTAAACTTCTCGCCGATTATCGCGGAATCACGCGATCTTTGCGCGATCAGAAGCTGGCGCTTGACGCGGCTGAAAAAACGGAGGCTTTCGCGGCGCAATTTGGCGCAAGCGATCTTAAGCCGTTTGTGGCGACGATTAACGCCAAAACGAAGCTGTTTAACCGCGAGATTAGCCTAAAGATCGCCGATCTGTACAGGCGGCTGGGCAAAGAGAACGCGGCGAAATACTACGAGGCGTTCGGCGAATTTAAGCCCGCTAAAGAGGGCAAACTAGAGCCGTCTAAAAGTTGGTTTCCAAAAAGCTGGTTCGAGTGAGGGGGAACTAATGCAAAACGCGAATAACGCCAATTTTCCGACAACAATGCCGTTGATTGTCGAAGGCGAAATGTTTTTATATCCGTTTATGATTTCGCCGCTGTTTTTAAGCGACGAGAAAAATATCGCCGCCGTAGGCGAAGCGCTCGCAAACCGATCGCCCGTTATGGTCGCCACCGTCAAAGAAAACGGCGAAGGTTTTTACGACGCGGGGACGGTGGGAATGATTATGCGAAAGCAGGTTTTGCCCGATAAGCGCGTAAAGGCGCTGTTTCAAGGGTTTTCACGAGGCAGGATAACAGCTTTAGCCGAAACCGACGCAAGCCGCGCCGTATTTGTTAACGTCGTCGAAATAGAAAGCGGCGAGTACGACAAAGCGCGCATTGACGCGCTTCTTGAGAGTTTGAGAGAAAGCATCCGCTCCCTTTCGGCGGTTAGCTCGCATTTTCCAAACGATATTTTAGGCGCGATCGCAGATTTTAGCGATCCAAACCGCGCGATCGATTTCATCGCAAGCGCGTTAAGATTACGGCACGGAGAATCTTACGAACTGCTAATAGAAGCCAATCCTGAAAAGCGGTTAATAAAGTTATTGGAGATTATCGCGCGGCTTACCGAAAACGCTAAATTACAGCGCGAAATTAAAAGCAAAGTGCATAGCAAAATCGATCAGATTAACCGCGAATATTTTTTGAAAGAGCAGTTAAAGCAAATCAGAAAAGAGCTTGGCGAGGAGACGCAGCGCGACGAGGAGATCGAAGAGTATCGAAAAAAACTCGAAAAGAAAAAAGATTCTATGGGCGACGAGGGTTATAAAGAGGTTAGAAAACAACTCGATCGGCTTGGACGAATGCACCCGGACAGCGCGGACGCGAATCTTTTGCAAACCTATATCGAATGGGCGCTAGAGACGCCTTTTGGCGAGTTCTCCAAAAGCAAGTTAAGCGTCGCCGCCGTAGAGAAGCGACTGGAGATCGATCACTACGGATTAAAAAAGCCAAAAGAGCGGATCGTGGAGTTTTTCGCCGTTAGGGAGCTTTTGGAGCGGCGCGAAGCAAACGCAAAAGAGGCGCAAGGCACGATTTTGTGCTTTGTGGGACCGCCGGGCGTGGGCAAAACAAGTCTCGCCAACTCGATCGCCAAAGCGTTAAAACGCGAGCTTGCGCGAATCGCGCTTGGCGGTTTGGAAGATGTAAATGAATTGCGCGGACATCGCCGTACATATATTGGCGCTATGCCTGGGCGCATTGTGCAGGGACTGATTAACGCTAAAACTATGAATCCCGTGATGATATTGGACGAGATCGACAAAGTAGGACGCAATATGCGCGGCGATCCGACCGCGGCGCTTTTAGAGATACTCGATCCTGAGCAAAACGATCATTTCCGCGATTATTATCTGAACTTTTCGGTCGATCTTAGCCGCGTGGTTTTTATCGCCACGGCAAACGATCTAAGCTCCGTTCCCGCGCCGCTTCGCGATCGCCTTGAAGTGATTAGCATTAGCAGTTACACGCCGCAAGAAAAAATAGAGATCGCAAAACGCTATCTGATTCCGCAAGAGCTAAAAAAGCACGGGCTGGACAAAGAAGAGGTGAAAATATCCGCCGCCGCCTTGCGCGATATGGCCGAAAAGTACACCAAAGAGGCGGGCGTTCGCAACTTGCGCCGCGCGATCGCGCAGATTTGCAGAAAAGCGGCGAAAACGCTTTTGGACGACGAAGCCAAAGAGATCGTAGTGGGCGCGGACAATCTCAAGGATTATCTGGAAAAGGTTATTTACGAAGTGGAGCGCGTCGGCAAGAAAAACGTCGTGGGCGTGATTAACGGATTGGCTTGGACGCCCGTAGGCGGCGACGTGCTGAAGATCGAGGCGGTGAAAATCCGCGCCTCCGCGCCCGGCTTGCAACTGACGGGCAGTCTTGGCGAGGTGATGAAGGAATCGGCACAGATCGCTTACAGCGTGGTTAAAACGCTAATCGACGAGGGTAAAATCAAGATCGATCTAGCCGCCATTCCCGCGACGACGGACGCAAACGCCAAAGAGACGGCGATTACCGCGAGCGATATGTACAACCGCCACATGATTCACCTTCACGCGCCCGAAGGCGCGACGCCAAAAGACGGTCCCAGCGCGGGCGCGGCGATGGCGTGCGCGATTGCGTCCATTCTTAGCTCCAAAGCCGCCAGAAGCGATCTCGCGATGACGGGCGAATTGACGCTCACGGGTAAAATTTTGCCGATTGGCGGACTGAAAGAGAAGCTAATCGCCGCGCATCGCGCCAAGATAAAAACCGCTTTGATTCCGCAAAAAAATTACGAGAGCGATCTCGACGAAATACCCGACGAGGTTAAAAGCGCCCTTGAGATTATCCCCGTTTCGAAAATCGACGAAGCGATTAAACTCGCGTTGTCGTAAGAGTTTTAGATGATCGACTACGAAAAACTCGCCAAATATTCCGCGCCCGTTCCTCGCTATACAAGCTATCCGACCGCGCCGGAATTTAGAGAGGATTGGACGCAACGCGATTTTATAGATTGCGTTAATCGCTCTAATAAAAACGGCGCGGCGATCAGCCTATATTTTCATCTGCCGTTTTGCCGTTCGGCATGCTATTTTTGCGGCTGTAACGTAATCTACACCAGCAAAGAAGAGCTAAAAGATCGCTACGTCGATTATATGTCGCGCGAGATCGCGATCGTAAGCAAGACGCTAGATACAAAACGCGAAGTTCGGCAGATTCATTTTGGCGGCGGCACGCCCACTTTTTTCAGCGCGGCGCAACTTGCGAGAATCATCGGTTTAATCAAAAACGCCTTTCCAAACATAAGCCAAAACGTCGAATTCGGCGTGGAGATCGATCCTAGATTTTTCTCGATAGAGCAAATGGACGTTTTCGCCAAAAACGGCGTTAATCGCATTAGTTTCGGCGCGCAGGATTTTAGCCCGCAAGTTCAAGAAGCGGTGCATAGAATCCAGCCGTTTTCAATCACGCAAAACGCCGTTCAAATCGCGCGCGATCGCGGCGTTAAAAGCGTTAATGTCGACCTCATCTACGGACTGCCGTATCAGAGCGAAAATAGCTTCAAAGAGACTCTAAAACTTACTTTGGAGCTAAAGCCAGATCGGATCGCGCTGTTTAATTACGCGCATGTGCCTTGGCTAAAAAAAACAATGCGAAAAATCGACGAGACGACTATCCCTTCAGCCGCCGAAAAACTGAAAATGTTTCAAAGCGCGGCGGAGATATTTGGCGCGGGCGGTTTTGAAATGATCGGCATGGATCATTTCGCAAAGCCAAACGACGAATTAAGCGTCGCGCTAAAAGAGGGCAAATTGCGCCGCAATTTTCAGGGCTACACCACGCATAACGAGTGCGATCTGTTTGGTTTTGGCGTTACAAGCATAAGCGAAGGCGCGGATTTTTACTCGCAAAATTTCCGCGATCTAAACGACTATGAAAAAGCGATCGACGAAGGCAAAGCGCCAATCTTTAGAGGCGCGCAATTAAGCGACGACGATCGGTTGCGAAAACGGATTATATTTTCCTTAATGGGTTCGTTCGCGCTTGATTTTGCCGCGATCGAAGCGGAGTTTGGAATCGACTTTGAAAAGCGTTTCGCTCCAGATTTGGAGGCGCTAAAACCGCTGGAGGCGGACGGATTGCTGTCGATTGCAAATCGCCGCGTCGCCGTTAGCGAAACGGGCAGATTGCTTATTCGCAATATTGCCATGCATTTTGACGAATACCTAAAAAAAACCGCCGTTTCCGATCGACGTTTTAGCAAAAGCGTTTGACAATCGCGCTACAATAACGAGAAATTACGTCAAAGGATTGTCGATGATTTCATCTACTCGATATTTCGATAGCGAAGGCGATCTGAAAGCCGATCAAAAGGCGCTAAACGCCGAGCGCAACGCAAAGATCAGCGGATACTACGATCTGCCCGATACGCAAAGCGCTTTGCTAGGCGATCTGGAAGTTTTCGCCAAAAGAACGGCGGGCTTTGATTCCGTCGTGGTCGCGGGCATTGGCGGTTCGTCGCTTGGCGCGAAAGCCGCCGATCGCTTTTTGCGTCATTTAACCCAACGCAACAACAAAAAATTACTGTTTTTGGAAAACGGCGATCCGATAGAGTTGAGCGCGGCGCTGGAATCCGTCAATTTGCACCGATCGTTTATCTTTATCGTCTCCAAAAGCGGCGGCACGATCGAGACGATCTCCATTTTCAAACTGCTACTGTCAAGGCTTGGCAAAAACGCGACGGACAGCTCTTGCGCCGAGCAGTTTGCCTTTATCACGGACGAGGGTTCGCCGCTGGACAAACTCGCGCAAAACAATTCGATCAGCCGTTTTCATCTGCCAAAAAACGTCGGCGGACGATTTTCGGTTTTGAGCGCCGTCGGTTTAGCGCCGCTTAAAATGGCGGGCTACGATGTGGAGCGGTTGCTAGAAGGCGCAAAAGCGATCCGCGACGATTTTTTCAAAGACGATCCGCTAGGACTTAGCGCAAAATCGTCGTTTATCGCCAAAAGCGGCGCGCGCGTTAACGCGATCTTTGCCTATTCCAACAGCTTCGAGGAGTTTGTCAAATGGTACGTTCAGCTTTGGGGCGAAAGTCTGGGCAAACTCGATAAACACAAAAAGCGCGTCGGTTTTACGCCGATAGGTTTGATCGGCAGCGTCGATCAGCACTCGTTTTTGCAACTTATCATGGAAGGACCGCTTGATAAGAGCGTAACTTTTATCAAAGTTAGGGATTTTAGGCGTAGCGTCGCCGTGCCGCCTATTAGTTTGGCGGGGCTGGAAAAATGCGACTTTGCCAATAACCAAACCTTTGAAAAACTTATCAACTCGCAAGCGGACGCGACGCTGGAGGCGATAAAAAGCGTCGGTATTCCCGTCGACGAATTGATCGTCGATCGTTTAGATGAATATCATCTAGGCGCTTTGTTTATGTATTACGAGCTTTTAACCTCGCTGGTTGGCGTAAAACTTGGCGTCAATACTTACGATCAGCCCGGCGTCGAGCTAGGCAAGCAGATCTTGGAAAAGAAATTCAAATAGGATAGAACAATGGGCGCAATTGCGGTTATGACAAGCGGCGGCGACAGCGCGGGAATGAACCCCGGCGTCAAGCAGTTTGTCGAGCA
>JAISMA010000253.1 GCA_031276985.1 Helicobacteraceae bacterium
GCTACGACTGGCGTTACGGGATTCGCGTTTGGCGATCATACGCATTTCGAGGCGCGGGTACAGGGCGTTGCGGTAACGCCGATCGAGTGGATGGATTCTTCATGGATTAGAGCCAATATTCTAAAGGTGCAAGAGGATGCCAAAAAAATTATCGACGGACGTTCTTAGCATAATAGAAGTAAGGCGAAAATTCATTTTTGAATAATCAGATTGCGTTATGCAATCGAATATACTCGCCCATCTCCACAATGAGCGGATGGGCGCTGTCGCCAACAGCCGTTAAAATGCTGGAATCTGTTCCTAAAAAGTTCGCGTCGCGCTAAACGATCGATCTTGCTTTGCGCCATGCCCGCGAAAGCGGGTATCCAGTATTTAAGATAATTGCAATTTGATTGTCGATCACAAAGTTTTTTAATCTTTTAATTTTACAATTTGGATGCCTGCATTTCTTGCGGCTGTTGGCGCAAGCGCTTAAGCCGCACGTTGCGGGTATGAGGTTACGCGCAACCGCTTCGTAGTTTATCGCAGGTATGGCAAAAAGAGGGCGGAAATGGCAAGTTGAATTTGCGACTACGACCAAATCCGCAAAAACGGCAAAGAATAACGAGTGTCGGCAATTGCGAAACAGCAAGGAGCGGCGAATGGCGGCAACCGCAAATCGCCGTCGCGTCCGTAGCGCCAAAGGCGCGTTTGAGTAAAATCCCGACTCTTGACGAAAAATGAATAACGACAAACGCGAGAACCGCATGCGCTAAACGGCGCAATCACTGAAAGGAAGCGGAAAAACGATGATTTTTTTTAGCGATCTACTGCTCAAACTGCAGACGTTCTGGAAAGATCAAGGGTGCGCGATCGTGCAGCCGTACGATCTGCCCGCAGGCGCGGGAACGTTTCACCCCGCGACGCTGTTGCGAAGCCTCGAAAGCAAGCCGTGGAGCGCGGCGTACGTCGCCCCTAGCCGCCGCCCCACCGACGGGCGCTACGGCGAAAACCCCAATCGGCTTGGCGCTTATTATCAATTTCAGGTGCTCGTCAAACCTTCGCCCGACAACATTCAAACGCTTTACTTAAAAAGCCTTGAATATCTTGGCTTGAACCTCAAAAACCACGACGTGCGCTTTGTCGAGGACAACTGGGAATCGCCCACGCTTGGCGCATGGGGACTTGGCTGGGAGGTTTGGCTTGACGGCATGGAGGTAACGCAATTTACCTATTTCCAGCAAGTCGGCGGTTTGCCGTGCGATCCCGTCGCGGCGGAAATCACCTACGGCGCGGAACGGCTTGCGATGTATCTGCAAAACGTCGACAGCGTTTTTGACATTAAATGGAACGAGCGTTTCACCTACGCCGACGTGCATTTTGAAAACGAGTACGAATTTAGCAAATATCACTTTGAGATTGCCGACGTTGAAACGCTGTTCAAACTCTTTGAATCCGCCGCCGAAGAGTGCAAACGAATACTCGCGGCGAAACTGCCGCTACCCGCGTACGATCAATGCTTGATCGCAAGCCACGCCTTCAATCAGCTTGACGCGAGAAAGGCGATTTCGCAAACGGAGCGGGCGCGATATATTTTGCGCGTGCGCGAATTGGCAAAAGGTTGCGCGGTTTTATACAAAGAGCAGGAAAACGAGCGCGAAGAGCGATTAAAAAACGCGAAGTTAGGAGCGTAATATGCAAATAAAAAACTTTCTGAAAAACAATACCTATTTATACGCGCTAATCTACGCGCCGATCGTTTCGCAAATCGCCGTTGTATGCGTGATATTCGTTATGTCCAAACTTTTATACGGACTAGAAATAACCGATCTCGACGCAATAGATATGATATCGATCGTTATAGCTTATTCAATCCCCCTCGCGCTATCGGCGCTGTTTGGATTTATCGCCGCCAAAAGACGAACGACGGATAGCTATTTCAAAACCTATTTCGCGTTGTTTTTGCCGCTTATACTCGCGCTGTTTAACGTTAACGCGATTTATTATTTTGATAGCCATTTTTATAGCATACTTTTCTTCTTGGGCGTTCCGCGCGAGGCTATAATGGCTTGGATACTTATTAGCTCTGGGACTTTTAGCGTTTTTGTATATCTCGCCGAAGAAGCTCTAATATATGTCCACTATGGAATCGCGGCGTTTTATATATGTTTTGCGATAGGTTTCGGGGCGGGATTAAGAGTCAAAAAACCAGCCAAGATCGGCAAAAAAGCGGTATATATTTCGCTTGCGATTGTTGTCTGCGAACTTTTAACGTTTGGCGCGCAATTTGCCTACAAAAACAGTTATACAATCTCGCAAGATTTAACAGATATGCAACCAGTATACGACGAAACGGACTACTACGAAAACGATCAGGCTATAACGCTAGACGAAACGCCAACGATCCCGCAAGATTTAACCGATATGCGACCATTGGTCGATCAGGGATATTTCCAGAGCGATCGGGTTATAGCGCCAGATAAAACGCCAACGTTTTACTTTGAAAGCGATTTGCCAATACTTGACGGCGCGACGACCTTTTGCCCAATCTTTTACTCCGCCGCAAAAACGCTCTACAAAAAACCGGATGATTTTAATGAAAACGAGTTTAAGTGGACTTACGCCTCATGCGGTACAACGCCGTACGCGTACAATAGATTATATACCCCGTACAAAGATCATAGAGCCGATCTGATTTTTGTTTTTGAGCCGTCAAACGATCAGTTAGCGGAAGCGAAAAAAGCGGGCGTGGAATTTGAATTAACGCCGATCGGCAAAGAGGCGTTTGTGTTTTTGGTGAACGAGCAAAATCCGATTAAATCGCTTACGATTGAGCAGATTCAAAAGATCTATACGGGCGAGATCACAAATTGGCGCGAAGTAGGCGGCGCGGACGAAGAAATTTTAGCCTTTCAACGCGATCAAGGCTCTGGCAGTCAAACCGCAATGGAAAACAGCGTAATGAAAGGGCAAAAATTAAAAAAAGCGCTTGAAGAAGAAAGCTACCGCGAGATGATGGGATTGGTTAGATCGATCGCCGATTATCGCAACGCTAAAAACGCGATCGGTTATTCGTTTAGATTTTATGTTACGGATATGGTAAAAGCCGAAAACGTTCGCCTTTTGGCGATAAACGGCGTAGAGCCTAGCCTAGAAAATATACAAAACGGATCGTATCCGCTAATTCACGAATTTTATATCGTGGGCAGAAAAAACGATATAAGCGAAAACGCGAAAAAACTAATCGACTGGTTTTTAAGCGATCAAGGGCAAAATCTCATCAAAAAAGCGGGCTACGCGCCAATTACAAATTAGGAGAAACCATGTCTACAAACGCAAACGATCCGAGCGAAAAAGAGCCGCGCCCGAACCCTAAAAAGAAAAGCGACCGACAAGAGTTTGTCTTTAGCCAAAAACAATCGTTGTGCATATTGGCGGCGTTGGTTGTGGCGCTAGTTGTAATTTTGGATGCGACGCTTCCTTATAAAGTCCTCTTTCAAGCTCAAATCGCAGTACCGAATCAATTATACATTCCACACACGCCGCCGAAGGACGACAAGCCCGACAAAAAAGAGGACGACGACAGATACCTAATGCCCGACTTAAAGATATCGTCCGCGACCGCTTTTTGCCCGCTTTTTGACCCTGCCACGAAACCTTTGGACGCGGAAGGCAAGTACCTTCTCTACGAATTTAATTGCAGGGGTACGCCTACAGCTTATAGTAGCTTAACTGGTACCAGCGATGATCTGATTGTTGTTTTCGCGCCGTCAAACGAGCAGTTAGCGGAAGCGAAGGAGAGGCGACGGGAATTTGAATTAACGCCGATCGGTAAAGAGGCGTTTGTGTTTTTGGTGAATAAGCAAAATCCGATCAAATCGCTTACGATCGAGCAGATCCAAAAAATATATACGGGCGAGATCACAAATTGGCGCGAAGCAGGCGGAAACGACGAGGAAATTTTAGCCTTTCAACGCAATAAAAATTCAGGCAGTCAGACCGCTATGGAAAATAGCGTAATGAAAGGACTGCGACTAAAGGAGCCGCTTAACAACATGAGACGCAGTATGTCAGGAATGTTGTATGCCGTAGTAGCCGATTATAACAATTCAAAAAGCGCGATTGGCTATTCGTTTAGATTTTACGTTACGGACATGCAAAAAGCCGAAAACGTTCGTCTTTTGGCGATAAACGGCGTAGAGCCAACGGCGGAAAACATACGCAACGGATCGTATCCGCTAATTCACGAATTTTATATCGTCGGCATGAAAAACTATATAAGCGAAAACGCGAAAAAACTAATCGATTGGTTTTTAAGCGATCAGGGGCAAAAGCACATCGAAAAAGTTGGCTACGTACCGATTAACTAGCGCTCAAGGCGCAAGATCGCGCCAAAACGCAAGGCGCGGCGACGCAGGATTTATTGATTAGAATGCGTTTATGAAAAAGAATAACGATCGTTTCAAAATTGCAATTATCGGAGCGGGCAAAGTGGGCATGACCGCCGCTTATGCCTTGCTACTTGCGGGCGGTTTCCACGAGATCGCGCTTTACGGGCGCGACAAGCGCAAACTGCTAGGCGAAAAACTCGACCTTGAACACGCGACGGCGCTATCGCACAAAACCGCGATCACGATCAGCGACGACATTGCCGAGCTAACCGACGTTGATATTTTCATATTCAGCGCGGGCGCGGCGCAAACGGCGGGCGAAACGCGCTTGCAACTTGCCGCCAAAAACCTCAAAATCGTCGACGATCTCGCGCCAAAACTGCTTGCGGCTTCGCCTGAAGCGATTTTGCTAATGGTTACAAATCCCGTTGATTTACTCACGTTAAGGGTGCGCGAAATCACGGGCGCGGACGGCAGGCGCGTTTTTGGAAGCGGGACGTTGCTTGACACGGCGCGGTTTCGCTTCCATTTGAGCGAATTTCTGCCCGTGCATCCGCGATCGATTCACGCTTACGTGCTTGGCGAACACGGCGATCACAGCTTTCCCGTGATTTCCAGCGCCAATATCGGCGGTCAGCCGCTTGTCAGTTTTCCCGAATTTTCGCGCCAAAAGGCAATGGAAGCGTATTACAAGGCGCGGGATGCGGCAAGCGCGATCATCGAAAGCAAAGGCGCGACCTATTACGGAATCGGCGCAAGCATTACAAAAATAGCGCGATCGATCATCACAAACGGGCAATCTGTTTTGTCGTTAAGCGCCGTGATAGACGATTATTACGATCAAAGCGATATGGCGATCTCCGCGCCATGCATACTTGGACGCGACGGGATCGAAAGAGTGATAAAAGTTTCGCTTGATAGCGAGGAGCAAACGAAGTTAAAAGATTGCGTCGCGGCGCTAAAAGAAGCATATGATGCAAGCAAACCAAAATAACGATCATAACGATACGCAAAGCGATCAAAGCGCGATCGCGCCTACGCAATATGGCGAGAATTCAACCGCCGCCCAAAAACCCGCAAAGCGCGATAATAGCTATCAATGGAGTATGGGCTACGCGCCTATCGTAGCGCAGTTAGTTTTGTTGATTTATTTAATTCAAGGCGATAAGTTTTATACGAATTATGAAGGGTTTCCATATTTAATTTGCGCCGAAGCGATTGCACTATTTTCGCTAGGCTATTTTCGATCAAATATATTGCGAGCTTATAGCGATCCTTTCCATACCTATTTCGCGCTGTTTTTGCCGATCCTATTCGCGCTTATTAACTTTCAGATTCTCTTTGCTTTGCACGGCGGCTTGCGCGATTCAAGCCACTCTTTTTTTCGCTCAATTGCCGACTTAGGCGTTATCGCGTTAATGATTTTTATTAACCCAATGTATTTCTTCGCTATTTTTATATATTTCATCAACGCCTTTGTCGAACATTTCGCTTCATTCTTCGCGCTACTCCTAGAAGCGCTCTCGTCGTCGCTGTCGTCGTCTTCGCTAAACGCCTCCGCCAAACATCTGTGTATATTTATTGCTGTCGCGGCTTTTGCCTATGCTGTTGGGGTCGTATTTGGATTATGTATGAAAAGATTTACAATTGCCAATAACAGATTGAGATATAAGGCGCTAATAATTACGATTATGATTCTAGCGCCATTAGCTCCATTAATTCCTTTTGCCGTTTATAAACATTCCCTTATGATCCCATACGGCGTTAAAAGATTAGATAGGATTGGCGGCGATTGGCGATGGACGCGCGACAAAGACGCAGTATTGTTAAGGGGAGAAAAAACGCTCAATTTTGAAAGCGATCTCCCAAAACTAGACGGCGCAATACCATTATATCCAATTTATTATTCCGCCGTGAAAGCGCTATATAAAAAACCGTATAATCTTGATGAATATGATTTTAGCCGCGCCTATTTTAATAGCTCCGACATAAAATACAGTTATGGGAGGTTGATTCACGATAGCGCCGATCTAGCTTTTGTTTTCGGGTATTCAAGCGAACAGTTAGCGGAAGCGAGAAAAGCGGGCGTGGATTTTGAATTAACGCCGATCGGAAAAGAGGCGTTTGTGTTTTTGGTAAACGAGCAAAATCCGATTAAATCGCTTACGATTGAGCAGATCCAAAAAATATATACGGGCGAAATTACAAATTGGCGCGAAGTAGGCGGAAACGACGAGGAAATTTTAGCATTTCAACGCGATAAAGATTCAACCAGCCAAAGCGTTATGGAATGGAACATAATGCAAGGCTTAAAACTTAGAACCGCGTTAATGGAAGAAGTCCGATCAACTAGCGGAGACAAAGACACTCCCGCTGATTACCGTAACGCCGAAAACGCGATCGGTTATTCGTTTCGATTTTACGTTGCGGGCATGATGAAAGCTAAAGACGTATGTTTGCTTGCCATAAACGGCATTGAGCCTAGCCCAGAAAACATACAAAATGGTTCGTATCCGTTAGTTTATGAACTTTATATTGCAGGCAGAAAAAACGATATAAGCGAAAACGCGCAAAAACTAGTCGATTGGTTTTTAAGCGATCAAGGACAAGCGCTAATAGAGGACGTCGGCTATGTTCCAATTAAAAACCAACAAAAGGGTATATGATGCAAGCAAACCACAATAACGGCGAAAGTCGGCTTAAAAAAATAGGGCGGTTTTTTGCGCGGAATAACTATTTATGGAGCATGATTTACGCGCAGATCGCGGCGCAGATTGTCGCAATACCATGCATAATTTTCTTTGACGAGATCTTTCCGCTAGAAGGATTTGCGTATACGTTTGCGACGGTTGCGATCGCTATCGTTTTTGTGGGTTATTTTCGCTCAAAAAAATTAGAGGTAAAAGACGGATATTTCAAAACCTATTTCGCGCTGTTTTTGCCGATCGCGTTAGCCGCTATTAGTTTTAATATTGCCTATATCGACGACAGTTTGCTTTATAAGTTTTATGGCGACGGGCTGGGTTTCTTATATTATTTTACAGCTTTGATCAACGCGGTATATTTTCTTGCGTTTTTTGTGTTTCTTTGGGTTGGAAACTTCAAAATATATTGCGCGTTTATTACGATTGTTTCATGCGCTTACGCTATTGGATTTGCGTATGGATTATATAAAAAACGCTTTGCGATCGCCAATAAGAAGCCAATATATATTTCGTTAGGCATTATAGCCTTGATTTTAACGCCGCCAATTATATTTGCTATATATGAAAATTCTTTTATCGTCTCTAAAGATATTAAAAAAATAGAGCCGATCAACGAATATATGAAACAGGCAAAAGCACAAGAGAATATAACGGCGCTAAGAGGCGAACCTAGCGTTTATTTTGAAAGCGCTTTGCCGAAACTTGGCGGCGCGACGGCGCTTTGCCCGATCTTTGTTTCCGCCGCAAAAGCGCTATATAAAAAACCAGACAATCTCGACGAAGCTCAATTTATCAATAATTATTTTGCTTGCTATAGTACGCCGCTTGCTTATCGGATGTTGGAGAGAAAACAGGTCGAGCTGATTTTTGTTATTGCGCCTTCAAGCGATCAATTAGCGGAAGCGAAAAAAGCGGGCGTGGAATTTGAATTAACGCCGATCGGCAAAGAAGCGTTTGTTTTTTTGGTAAGTGATGCAAATCCCGTTAAATCGCTTACGATTGAACAGATTCAAAAAATATATACTGGCGAAATTACAAATTGGCGCGAAGTCGGCGGCGCTGACGAGAAAATTTTAGCCTTTCAACGCAACAAAAATTCAGGCAGTCAAACCGCAATGGAAAATAGCGTTATGAAAGGGCTAACATTGCAAGAACCGCTTAAAGAAATGAGACGCGGCGATATGGGCGGATTGGTAGACGCTATAGCCGATTATCGCAACGCCGAAAACGCGATTGGTTATTCGTTTAGATTTTACGTTACCGATATGTTAAAAGCCAAAAACGTTCGTCTACTTGCAATAAACGGTATTGAGCCGACGGCGGACAATATACGCAACGGATTGTATCCGCTAATTCACGAATTTTACATCGTGGGCAGAAAAAACAATATAAGCGAAAACGCGCAAAAACTAATCGATTGGTTTTTAAGCGATCAAGGGCAAGCGCTAATCGAGGACGTCGGCTACATTCCGATTAACGATATTCCGATTAACGATATTCCAACAAACAAAGGCAATCGATGATCGCGCGAGAACTCTTAAATATATGCGATCAAATAAGCCCGTTTGAAACGCAGGAAAGCTGGGACAATAGCGGCTTGATTATTGGCGATCTTGACGCTGAAATCTCGCAAATTGTACTCTCGCTGGAAGCGGACAAAACCGCGATAGACAATCTGCCAAATAACGCGGCTCTGATTGCTCATCATCCGCTGATTTTTTCGCCGCTAAAATCGCTTAATTTCGCCGCGTATCCCGCGCTTTTCATCCGCGATCTCATCGCAAAAAACGCGACGCTAATCGCCATGCATACGAATTTCGACAAAAGCTGTCTAAACAAATTCATAACAAAGCATATTTTGCGCGTAGAAAAGTTTTATTGCGAAGGCTTCGCGTGCGTTTGGGAAGCAAACGCTAATTTCGCGGCGATCGCGCAACTTGCCAAAACCGCCTTTGGCGGCATCCGATCGATCGTCGCGCCAAGCGCGCAAAGGCAAATCTGCCGTCGCGTCGCGTTTTGTTGCGGAAGCGGGGGCGGCTTGATCGGCGAAATCGAGTGCGACGCGCTAATCACGGGCGACGTGAAATACCACGACGCGATCAAAGCAAAGGCGCTAGGAATCGGCGCGATCGACGCGGGGCACTACGAAACGGAGCGGTTTTTCGGCGAAGCGTTGCGGCGCGAACTGAAAGAAAAGGGCATAGACGCTATAATCGCGCCTTCGCAAAATCCATTTTCCGACGGAACACGATGAACAAACACCTAAAGCAACTAATCGAGCTTAGCGAACTTGACAAGACAATCGACGGCTTTTTGCCCGAAGAAGAGCGCATTAACGGCGCGTTGAACGCGCTCTTGGAGGAGCAAAACCGCGCGAAACGGCAGATCGAGGAGACGCAAGCGCTCATCGTTGAAAATCGCGCCAAAATCGCCAAACACGAGGCGCATTTAGCGGAGCAATCGAGCAAACTCGCGCAACACGTGAAAAAAAGCGGCGATCTCAAAACCGAGCGCGAAATAAAGGCGCTTTCGCTTGAGGAAGACATTGCCCGCGAGCAGGTTACCTTCATCAACGAAGAGATTGCGCGACTGCAAAATATCGAGGAAGATCAAAAAGCGCGAATCGACAAGCTCAAAACGCGCATTATCGAGATAGAATCGCAAGTCGGCGAGGCGAAAAAGCAAAATATCGACGCTCTAGCCGCGCTAAACGAAAAACGCGCCGTTATCGTCGCGCAAAAAGAAAAATTGGCGGCGGAGATTCCGCAAAAAATATTCGGCTTCTACGCGAGAATTCGTCGCTGGGCGGGCGATCGCACCGTTGTACCCGTCAAAAAACAAGCCTGCTACGGCTGTTTTATGAAAATCAGCGACAAAGTCTATAGCGAAGTTATCGCCTCGCAAGAGATCGTAACCTGCCCTAGTTGCGGATGCATTTTGTACGTCAAAGAAGACGAAGCCGTAGAGGACAAAAAAGCGGCGTAGCGGATGCTCAAAGGCGCTCGATGTTTAGTCTGTGTTATATCCTGACGGCGTGGATCGTTTGGGCGCTAAGTCTGCCGTTTTTGGCGCTTGGCGCGATATTTTCCGAAAAGGCGCGATCGTTTCTGTTGTTAAGAGCGTTGCCTTTTGGCGCGAAAAGCATGCCGTTTTCAAAACGGGGGATTTGGATACATTGCGCCAGCTTTGGCGAAGTTAGGGCGATTGCGCCAATCGTGGAATACGCGCGGCGCGAAAACAAGCGCTTTTGCGTATCCGTAACCACCAAAGCGGGCTACGAAGAGGCGACAAGGCTCTATCGCGGCGAATCGATTCGCGTTTTGCCTTTTGAAAACTTTCTGCCGTTTTGGATTCGGCGGCAGGATACGCTGATCGTCTTCGACGCGGAGCTGTGGTTCGCGCTGTTTGCCTACGCCAAAAAACGCGGCGCGACGACTATGCTTATCAACGCCCGCGTTCCCGCAAACAGGCTGGGGCGATACCGCCGTTTGCGTTGGTTTTACAAGCGCGTGTTTCGCAAAATCGATTTTATCTACGCGCAAAGCGACGCCGATCGCGATCGGCTAATCGCGCTAGACGCAAAAAA
>JAISMA010000015.1 GCA_031276985.1 Helicobacteraceae bacterium
TTGGATCGCTTCAAAAACGAATTGATAGCGCGTAGAATCCGATCGTTTGATCAGAGCAATTGGCATCAGTGGGGCAGATTGCACCATATAACCGATAAAAAGCGCATTTACGTCAACTGCAAAACGCGCAATAAAGCGCCGTTTTTTCTCCACGAATGCAATAATTACGACGGCGCGATTTTGGCGATTTTTCCGCATAATCAAACGATCGATTTACGCGCCGCCGCCGATGAGTTAAACGCCGTAAATTGGCATGAATTAGGGTTTGTATGCGACGGCAGATTTATCTTTTCGCAAAAGAGTTTGGAAAATACGCTACTGCCCGATCGCTTTTTGCGTTTTTCGCAAAAATAGCGCCCATTTTAACACAAATTTTGCCACGCAAACGCCCAAAAACGGCAAAGCGGCGATCGGGCGCGAAACTACGCGATAGTTTTTGAGGCGGTTCTTGAAACCGACAATCCCGCGAAACTTTGAGCTACGGGCATTAACTCGATTGCGTTAACGTTGATATGTTTAGGTAGCATAGCGATCCAATAGATCGTTTCGGCTATATCCGAAGGCGTGATAAACTCCACGTTTTCATAAACCGCCGCCGCTTTTTTCAGATCGCCTTTGAAGCGCGTTTGCGAAAATTCCGTATCGCCGCAAAGCCCAGGTTCAACGAGGCTAACGCGCACGGCTGTTCCCGCTAAATCGGCGCGTAAATTCAGGCTAAATTGCCGAACGAACGCTTTTGTCGCGCCATAAACGTTGCCGCCCGCGTACGGATAAACGCCCGCGATTGAGCCTATGTTGATAATATGCCCGCGATTATTCGCCACAAAACGCGGCAGCGCGAGTCGGGTAACAAACGCCAGCCCAAGCGCGTTTGTCTCTATCATCGCTTCCCAATCGTCAAAATCGGCTTCGTGCGCTTTATCAAGCCCCAGCGCCAATCCCGCGTTGTTGATCAGCGCGTCGATCGCGTCCAAATCGATCGCCTCAAACGCGCTCGCGACGGCTTTGCGATCGCGCAGATCAAGTTCCAGCGGCTCGAACGCCTCGCCAAGCTCGCGCTTGAGATCTAGCAGTTTGTCCGCCCGCCGCGCCGCGCCGATCACCTTATGCCCGCGCCGCGCAAATAAACGCGCCGTTTCCAGCCCGAAACCGGACGACGCGCCCGTGATTAAAACTTGCATATAGCAAACCTCCCATAGCGATCATTCATATCGCTATTTCCAAAATCTGTATTGCGCCGAAGGGTGGCGCTCGTTTAGCCTGTCGGAGCCAAAAATTTTATTACGCAAAGTTCCTTCGCCGTAAGCGGTTTTGAAACGCCCGCGATTTTGAAGCTCAGGGACGACATACTGCCCGAAATCCTCGTAGCTTCCCGGAGTTACGACGCGGCTTAAGTTTATGCCGTCAAGCTCGCCTTCGTCTATCCAGCGCTCTATTTCGTCCGCTACGCGAACTCCGTCGCCCACGATCGTATGATAGTGCAGATTTAGCGTCTTTTCGCGCAACAAATCGCGCAAAGTCAACTGTTTATCGGCGGCAAAATCGGCGCAGGTTTTGATGTGGTTGCTCACGCTGTAATCTATCGGCTCGTCAAGATCAAACTTGGAAAAATCAATGCCCGTACTGCCCGCAAAGTGCGTCAAATTTCCCTCGGAACTTGCGTATTGCAAGTATTCTTCGTATTTTTCCCGCGCTAATTTTTGCGTCGCGGCGGTAACGACGGCAAGTCCTCCGAAAACCTTTATATCGTCGGCTCTGCGTCCCGCATTGACGGCGGCTTGGCGAATCTTTCGTGAAAGTTCGCGCGTATGTTCTATGGTTGGCACGGAGATAAAAGCCGCTTCGGCATGTTTGCCCGTAAAAGCCTGTCCGCGATCGCTTGCGCCCGCCTGAAACAAAACGGGCGTTCTTTGCGGCGAAGGAGAGCTTCCATGTACGGCGTTTGAGCGGTAGTATTTGCCGTTGTGTTCTATTGCGCGGACACGCTCAGGTCTTGCGTACTCGCGGTTTTTTCGGTCGACTGCCACCGCGTCGTCCGCCCAACTGCCTTCCCAAAGTTTATACGCGACTTCCAAAAACTCGTCGGCGCGATCGTATCTTTCGTCATGCGGCTCTAATCCGTCGTCGCCCAAACCTCTTGCGCCGCTGTCAATAAATCCCGTAACGATATTCCAGCCAATTCGCCCTTTTGTGAGATGATCAAGGCTTGAAACGCGACGGGCAAACGCATACGGATTTTCGGCGCGAACGGTGGATGTGATTCCAAATCCAAGATGACGCGTAACCGCCGCCATCGCGCTTACCAGCGTCCATGGATCGTTGTCGGGCAGTTGAACGCTCTCTTTTAGCGTAATGTCAAGATTGCCCTTATAAACGTCGTAATGCCCCAAACCGTCCGCTATAAAAATACCGTCAAACAGGTATCTCTCAAGCGTTTTTGCCAAATCCGTCCAATAATCCAAATCGTTAAAAAAGATTGAGCGATCCTGCGGATGCGTCCAAAGCCCGTGATGCATATGCCCCACGCAATTCATCTGAAAAGCGTTAAGCAAAATCTGTTTTTTGCCCACCTAATTCTCTCCTCTATGGTTGTTTTTCGCTAAATCCGCCGCCTGTCCGCAAGTAGCCCTCATGCAAACTCACCCCTTAAATTTGTACTGCGCCGAAGGGTGGCGCTCGTTTAGCCTGTCTGAGCCGAACACTTTATTTCGCAAAGTTCCTTCGCCGTAAGCGGTTTTGAAACGCCCGCGATTTTGAAGCTCCGGAATCACCAATTGCCCGAAATCCTCCCAGCTTCCAGGAACCACGACGCGGCTTAAGTTTATGCCGTCCAATTCGCCCTCGTCTATCCACTTTTCCAACTCCCGCGCCACATGCGCGCCGTCGCCCACGATCGTATGATAATGCGCGCTTAACGCCTTTTCGCGCAACAAATCGCGCACTGTCAAACGCTTTTGCGCGGCGTATTCGGACGAGGTTTGAATGTAATTGCTCACGCCGTAATCTATCGGCTCGTCAAGGTCAAACTTGGAAAAATCAATACCCGTGCTTCCCGCAAAATGCGTTAGATTTGCTTCGGGATTGGCGTATTTGAGATACTCTTCGTATTTCTCTTGCGCCACTTTTTGCGTCGCGGCAACGACAACGGCAAGCCCCGCGAATATCCTCACATCTTCGGGTTTTCGTCCCGCATCAACGGCGGCTTGGCGGACTTTGCGCGAAAGCTCTCTTGCGCGCTCTATCGTCGGCGCGGAGATAAATACGCCCTCTGCATGTTTGCCCGCGAATGCGCGTCCGCGATCGCTCGCGCCCGCTTGAAACAGCACGGGCGTTCTTTGCGGCGAAGGAGAGCTTCCATGAACGGCGTTTGAGCGGTAATATTTGCCGTTATGTTCTATCGCTCTCACACGTTCGGGTCTTGCGTATATGCGGTTTTTGCGATCAACGACCACCGCGTCGTCCGCCCAGCTTCCCTCCCAAAGTTTATAAACCACTTCCAAAAACTCGTCGGCGCGGTCGTATCTCTCGTCGTGTTGTTCCAATTCGTCGTAGCCCAAACCTTTCGCGCCGCTGTCCGTGTAACCCGTAACGATATTCCAGCCAAGCCGCCCTTGAGTTAGATGATCAAGGCTTGAAACGCGCCGCGCAAAGGCATACGGATTTTCAGCGCGCACCGTCGCCGTGATACCAAATCCAAGATGACGCGTAACCGCCGCCATCGCGCTTACCAGCGTCCATGGATCGTTTGTCGGCAATTGCACGCTCTCTTTTAGCGTAACGTCAATGTTGTCCTTATACACGTCGTAATAACCGAAAATATCGGCTATAAAAATGCCGTCAAACAGGTATCTTTCAAGCGTCTGCGCCGCGCTTGTCCAATAGTCCAGATCGTTGAAAAATATGGAGCGATCCTGCGGATGCGTCCAAAGCCCGTGTTGAATATGTCCCACGCAGTTCATTTGAAAAGCGTTAAGCAAAATCTGTTTTTTGCTCATGAATTCTCCTTTTATTAAATGTCAGCGATTGCGTAAATAGTTCGCAAAAGCGTCGCCCGCCCACTGAACAAGGCACACCAGCGCGATAAGCGCGACAATTACGATAATCATCACCTGCGTATCAAAACGTTGATAACCGTAACGCAAAGCCAAGTCGCCAAGTCCGCCCGCGCCAACCGCGCCCGCCATTGCGGAAGCGTTGATAATGGACACCAGCGTAACCGTAAAGCCGCCGATAATGCCGGGCAGCGCTTCGGGCAAAAGCACATACCAGATAATGTGCCGCTTGTTGCAACCCATAGCCTGCGCCGCCTCTATCAAACCGTAATCCACCTCGCGCAAACTCACCTCCGCGATTCGCGCAAAAAACGGCGCGGCGCATATCGTCATAGGCACGATCGCCGCCCACACGCCAATGGTGGTGCCGACTATAAGGCGCGTAAATGGTATCAGCGCCACCAAAAGCACGATAAACGGCGTGGCGCGAAAACCGTTGATGATCCAGCCCGCTACGGCGTTGAATTTCGGCGCGGCGAGAAAGCCGTTTTTTTGCGTAACAATTAGCAGCACCGCAAGCGGTATTCCCGCAAAGAAGACGATAAAACCCGATACGCCGCTCATGATCAGCGTATCTAAAAACGCGTTTGTATAACGCTCAAATGGAATAGTCAGGGAGAGGGACATAGCCAATTACCTCGATATTATGAACCAAAGCGTCGTCGCCTTGCATTAAGGGCGCGAAATCAGGCAATCGCGCCTCGCTTGGAATCGACACCAAAAGCCGCCCGAAAGCGCGTCCTTGTATGCGATCGACTCCGCCGTGTATCAACTGTACCTTCGCGTGCAGCGCATTTGCTATCCGCGCCAAATCAGGCTCCAACGCGCCTTCGCCCGTGTATTCAAGCGCGACTATTTGATTGTAGTCGGCGTATTTTGGCTTCTCTTTTAACAAAATCGCCGCCAAATCATCGGGCAAATCTTGACGCAGCGGCGCAAGCAAAGCGCGCGTAGCCTCATGGCGCGGCGCTCCGAAAACGCGCCATACTTCGCCAAGTTCGGCTATCTCTCCGCGCTCCAGCACAAGCGTTCTATCGGCGATCTCGCGGATAACGCTCATCTCATGCGTAATCAAAACGATCGTAATGCCAAGTTTTTTGTTGATGTCGCGCAGCAGCTGCAAGATTGAGCGCGTCGTTTCAGGATCAAGCGCGCTTGTCGCTTCGTCGCACAGCAAAATTTCAGGCTGGGTGGCAAGCGCTCTTGCTATGCCCACGCGCTGTTTTTGCCCGCCGCTTAAACGGCTTGGATAAGTTTTACGCTTTTCGCTAAGCCCCACAAGCTCCAGCAGTTCGCCCACGCGCTTTTCAATATGCTCGCGGCTTGCCCCCGCGACTTTGAGCGGCAAGGCGATGTTTTCAAACACGCTCTTTGCCGAAAGCAGATTGAAATGCTGAAAAATCATGCCAATGCGCCGACGCAAAGCCACAAGCTCTTTTTCATTCAAAAGCGCGATATCTTCGCCGCTTACCAGCACGCGCCCGCTTGTTGGTTTTTCAAGTCTGTTTATCATGCGAATCAAACTTGATTTTCCAGCGCCCGAACGCCCGATAATGCCGAATATCTCGCCGCTTTTTATCTCCACGCTTACGTTATTGAGCGCCTTTACTTCGCCCGCGCTTGAGCGGTAGATTTTGCCGACCGATTCCAGCTTTATCTCGCCGCGATTTGGGCGCGGCGTTTGGGCAATATCGGATTTGGCGTCGTCGTTGATGCGCCCGTCGTCTTTTACCGCGCTTTCGGCTTGCAACGAGGCAAATTCGCTCGTCAAAACGCAGCCGTAAGCCGACATAAGAGCGATTGCGTTGCATATCGCCGCCGCATTGTCCGTCTTCGGGGCGATAAAGCCGCCCCGAATCAGTCCGCCCGCAACGCCAAAGCTAGAAGCCGCAATGTTGTTTGCCGCGATCATCTGTTTATTTACCGTCAAGCCATGTAAGCGTATAAAGGCGCGGATCGTTGTTAAAACCCTTTTTGAGGGACTCTTTTACCGCTTCCGAAGTCTGATAAATCTTGACAAACTTTTTCAGCACGGGATCGTCTTTTTTCGCCGTGGGAACGACGAAGCGAATGGCGTATTTTTTATCCTCTATCCCTGCCCATATCAGCCCGCTTGATGCGTCAAACGCGCCCGAAGCGACGATAAAATGCGGGTAACTAAGCGCCAAATCCACTTCGCTTACCGTGCGCACCAATTGAACGCCCTCGACTTCCGTAAAGCGAAGCTGTTTTGGGTTGTCGATAATGTCGTCGATTGTCGATCGGTCGTGTCCGCCGTTTTTGAGCTTGATAAGTCCCGCTTTTTGTAGCAGCAGCAAACCGCGCCCTTGATTGACGGGATCGTTTGCTATCGCTACTTTGCCTTTGTTTGGTATCGCGTCAAACGATTTGTGCTTTAACGAATAAAGCCCGATGTTTGAAAGCACGCCCCAGCCGATTGTCGTGAGCTTGTAGCCGTTTTTCTCGATTGCGTTATTCAAAAAAGGCTCGTGCTGATAGTAGTTCAGATCGATGTCGCCTTTGTCCGTAGCGACGTTTATCGTCGTCCAATCGGTGAATTCCACCACCTCCACGTCAATGCCTTGCTTTTTTGCCTCTTGCGCGGCAACCTCTATCGAATCGCCGTAAGC
>JAISMA010000070.1 GCA_031276985.1 Helicobacteraceae bacterium
ATTCCAGTTAAAACGCAGGAAAAACTCGCGCAATTTTTAGCCGATCGCAAGGTGGATTTGGTGATAGGACATCACCCGCACGTTTTACAAACGGCGCGTTGGATAGAGCGCGAAGACGGCGGCAAAACGCTTGTGTATTTTTCGCTTGGAAATTTTATTTCATCGCAAAATAAAAAGCCGCGAACGCTTGGCGGAATGGCTAAAATTATTTTAACGTTGCGCGGAAATAAAATCGCTTATGAAAGCGCAGAACTTTTGGGATTGGTTGCGCATTACGAAAAAGGCTATAAAAATTTCAAGGTCTATCCGCTAAACGACTACGACGACGATCTCGCAAAGCGCCACGCCCTAAGCGCAAAACCTGAAAAACTAGATCTAATTTATCTGCGAAAACTCTACGATTCAATCGTCCCCGAATCTTTCAGAAATTAAACTTCGCAAGCGCAAAATCGGATAAATTAGATCTAATTTATCCGCGAAAACTCTACGATCCGATCGCGCCAAGATCTTTTAGAGATTAAACTTTGCGTTGTTTATCCAACACACAACGCCATCCCCGCGAAGCCCTCGCCCGCGCGCCATTCCCGCAAAAACATAAATCTAGCAATTTAAGCTCGCCTTGATCGTCTTTTAATCTCCCGCCCATCCATCAAAAGCGTAAACCTAGCGCTAGCGGCAGTCGTATTGAATTACGCCGTCGATCGCGCATTTTGCCATTTCGCATCTCCTCCGGTCATATCCGCCTTTCCCGTCATCTTGCGCGAAGTCGCCCAATCGCAAATTCCCTTTCGTCATTCCCGCGCAGGCGGATATCTATTCTCATTCGTAAGCGCTTTTAATTTCCTTTTCTTTGATATTCGCCTTCAAGGATATGGCGGGAAACGGCGCGGTATGAGACGAGAAGGGAGGAGGCGGCAATGACGAAAGTTGATGATTGGCGTTTGTTAAATCAACGGCATTGCGTTAAACCAATGCAAGCGCTGGAGAGGGGGTTATGGCAAAGAAGAGCGAGGCGATTTAAGATTTGGCGTTTTGGCGGAAGGATTTGATTCTTAGCGAATTGCCCACGACCAAAAGCGAGCTAAAACTCATCGACAAAGCCGCGATCAGCGGAATAATATATCCCATGCACGCAAGCGGTATCAGGCACGCGTTATATACGATGCTTAAGGCTATATTTTGCTTGATGACGCGATAGGTTTTTTTGCTAAGTTTGATCGCGAAAGCCAGATCGCTTAAGCTGTCTTTAAGCAGCACCAGATCGCTTGCGCTTATTGATATGTCCGCGCCGCCGTGCATTGCGATCGCGACGTTGGCTTTTGCCAGCGCGATCGCGTCGTTTAGCCCGTCGCCGACCATTACGACGATACCTTTTTGGCGATAGCGATCAACCAGCGCGGCTTTATCCTGCGGCAGAAGCGAGCAATGCACTTCGCCGATTTCAAGCGCCGAAGCCACGCCAAAAGCGGCGCTTTGCGAATCGCCCGTTAAGATTGCGATTTCAAGCCCCATTCGTTTAAGCGCCGCGATTGCGTCCGTTGCGTCCGCCTTTAGTTTGTCCGCAAGCAAAAATCTAGCTTGCACAACGCCGTTTTCGGCGAAATAAAAACGCGATCCCGCTTTAAGCGCCGCGTTGGAAAGCGCGTTGCAAGGCGCGTCAAACGCCGCGTCGATTTGCGCGTTGTTTTCGCGCATTAACGCCTCGTTGCCGCCAAGTAGAGCGCCCGCCGCCACGCCGCGTCCCGCGATTGTCTTCAGATCGCCAAAGCCGCCAAAAGCGCCCAAATCGCCTGAAGCGCCAATCGGCGCGGCGCGATCGAAACGCTCAAAACGTTCGCCGCCCAAACCGTCCAAATACTCCGCCACGCCTTTTGAGATCGGGTGAGAACTCGACCCTACCAGCGCCGCTAATTTGGCGGGGTCAAAATCCGCGCCGAAATCAGCTTGAACCACTTGCGGTTTGCCGATTGTGAGCGTTCCCGTTTTGTCAAGCAGCAAAAACTTAGCCTTCGCCAGCGTCTCCAGAACGTTCGCGCTCCTAAAAAGAATGTTTCGTCTCGCGCCTTCAAGCGTCCCGATCACGCTCGCAATCGGCGTAGCCAAAGCCAACGCGCACGGGCAGGCGATGACGATCACGCTAATCGCGGCTCTCAAAGCGCGATCAAAATCCGAATCAAGCGCGAAAAACCACGCGCAAAAAGTCAGCGCCGCAATCGCCAAAATCGTCGACGAAAACCGCCGCGAAAGACGATTCGCCAGATTCGCTATCGACGGGCGGTTTTCCAGCGACTGTTCCAGCAAAGCATAGACGGCGCGGAACGTGGAATGTTCGTAATCTTTCTCGACGCGAAGCAACAAAACGCCGTCCGTGTTGATCGCGCCGCCTAACGCCTTGTCGCCTTTGGTTACGACTTTAGGCTCGCTTTCGCCCGTCAAACTCGCCGTATCCAGCGCCGCCGTTCCGCTCAAGACCTCGCAGTCAAAGACGATTCGCTCGCCCGCCGTCGATTCTATGATCTCGCCGATTGCGATTGCTTCGGGCGCGACGCGCTCTTTCGCGCCGTTCGTTACGCGGGTTACCTCCTGCGGCGCGGCGGCGATAAGCGAATCAAGCGTATCGACCGCGCTTTTTTTGGCGCGCACCTCCAAAAACTTGCCAATCAGCACAAACGCGATAATCATCGTTACCGAATCAAAATACGGCTCCGCGCCGATCTGCGCGGCGTAAATCGAATAGCCGTACGTAAGCGTTCCGCCCGTGGCGACAAGCAAATCCATAGTAACGAAGCCGTTTTTCAGCCCGTAGTAACCGCCGCGAAAAAACACCCAACCGCTAAAAAAAAGCGTCGGCGTGGCAAGGCAGAACTCAACGAAATAGATCACGCGAATTAGCGCCTCGTCCATACCGCTAAACAGCCCCAGATAACGCGCCACCGCCAGCCACATGATATTCATCGCGGCAAAGATCGCTACGATCAAGCGCGTGTAGTACTCCTTGCGCTCTTTGTTCGCGCCCTCTTCGGCTAGTTTCGGATCATACGGCGAGGCGTCGTAGCCAATCGATCGGATCGTCTCGACGATCTTGCTTAGTTTGATCTTGGCGGGATCGAAAACGATTTTGGCTTTGTTGGTGGTGAAGTTGATGTTAGCGTCGATCACGCCGTCCAAACGATTGATAACCTTTTCGTTCAGCCAGACGCACGCGGCGCAGTGAATGCCTTCCAGCGCCAGCGCGGCTTCGCAAAGATTGTCTTTAACCGAAATAAAGCGTTTGGCGAAAATTTCCGAATCAAAACGCTCCAGATCGCGTCGGTTTTCTTTGGGGCGGTCGAGTTTTTGCTCGCCTTTTAACTCGTAAAATCCGCCCAGATTCAGATCGCGCAGCAGAAAAAAAACGCCTTGACAGCCCTTGCAGCAGAAGTTATGCCCGCCCTCGCTAATCTCCGCGCCGCTTGCGATTTCAAGCCCGCAGTGATCGCACCTCATTTCGCCTCGCCTTGATCCGCGCTTTGATCCGCCTTCGGCGCGATAGCCTCCAAACGGGTTTGCGCGCCGATATAGGCGACGTAGCCCGCGCCGTTTCGCCCCGTCGTCGCTTTGAGCGCGTCGAGATATTTTCGCACCTGATCGCCGTGCGACTCGTTTGGCTTGCCGCTTTTGTAATCGATCACGATCCAGCCGTCGCTCGCGTCGATTAGCAAATCTATCCGCATAACCTCGCCGTTTAGCGTCAGCGACGCCTCTTTGTAACGTTTCCCGCGCTTTATCAGTTCGCAAAAAGCCGCGCAGGTTAGCAAGGAATCGACGCGCTTTCGCACCTCGTCGATCGGCGCGTTCAAGCCGTAGCGGTTTCGCGCTCCCTCGATCGCGGCGGTTATGTCGGGCGCGTCGAAATCGCCCATCGTCTCCAGCGCGTAATGTAGCGCCAAGCCAAAATCGCGCGATTTGCTATCGCCGTAAGATTCCTCTTGTTTTTTGATGAAGCCGCTTTGTGCTCCTAGTTTTCTAGGCGTTGGCGGCGGCGTTTTCGGCGCGATCAAGGGCGGCGCGATCGGCTGCGGCGGGCGTAACGCGCCAGCGCTTTCGTCGCTTAGATTTAGCGGATCAAATATGGAGTTTTCGGGATTTTTGACGATAAACAGCGAATCGCGCGCGCGCGTTAGCGCCACATATAACTCGTTTAATCGGTTGCGATCCGCCGCTTCCTGTTGGCGCGTTAGCGTTTCGGCGTAGGCTTCGTCGGCGCATTCGCGGCGTTTTTGCCGCCAGCGCACGGGCAAAGCCTCCGCGCCGATCTCGTCGAATATCAGTTTTTCCCTGCCGCGACTTGGCGCGCTCAATCTATCGACTACGATCGTATGGGCAAATTCCAAACCTTTTGCCTTATGCACCGTCAGCGCCCTTAATCCGCTTTGGGCGATCGGCGGCGCGTTCAAATCAAGCGCTTCAAAGTCGCAAAAAATCTCCTCAAGCCAATTTAGCGTCGCCGTCCATTCCAGAAACTTCAGCGTATTTAGATCGCTTAAACGCAGGCGATCGGCAATCGCGGCGCAAACGCCAAGCGGCGTGTCGTTCAGATCGACGTTTTGCAAAGCGGTTTTCAAATCGCCCTCGTCCAAAAGCGCCGCAAGGTTGGCGTAATAGAGCGGATTTTTGCCAAAATAAAGATATTTCAGCGCCTCGACAATCGCCCTCGCCTCGCGGCGGCGGTTTAGCTTCTGCGTCGTTTCCGTAATCACGCTTAGATCGCTAAAGCGATCGCGCAAACTCTCGGCGATCATTTTGCCGTCGTCGTTTTTCCAGACCAAAACGGCGATCGATTCGCCCGTCGCGCCGCTTGAAAGCAGTTCTTCCACGATTTGCAGCGTCGCTTCTATCGGATCTTCGGCGCTAATCGTCCTAACCAGCCCCGTTTCCTTTCTAAGCGGCTTTTGCGGCGTGAAGTTGGCAAAAAGCGGCGCGAAAACGCGATTGGTAAAATCCACAATCGCAAAGCCGCTTCGATAGTTGTTCTCAAGCGTTTGGCGCTCGATATTGGCGTAGCGCGAGGCGACGAAATCAAACAGATACGGCGCGCCGCCGCGAAAGCGATAGATCGACTGCTTTTGATCGCCGACGTAAAAAAACGATTTAAGCCGCGCCGTTCCGCTTCCCGCCGCAAACTCCTCGATGATTGGGCGCAAAATCTCAAACTGAATCGGCGACGTGTCCTGAAACTCGTCGATGAGCAGATGTTCTATTCGCGCATCAAGCCTGAAGTAGAAAAAATCCTTATCCACGCCGCTTGAAAGCAGTTCGCGCGTGAAATGCGTTACGTCGTCAAAATCCAGCAGGCGTTTGCGCTTTTTCAGCGCGGCGAGGCTTTGCGCGAAATAATCGCACAGCGCGGCGAGGCGGGCGAGCGCGTTTTGCTCTTTTAGGTCAAAGTAGCGTTTTAGCTCCGCTTTGAACGCGAAAAACGCCTCGTCCATTTGCGGCGTGCAAACTTTCTTGAAATATCGGTATTCGCTAAGACTTGATTTGGCAAGCCACGATCCGCCGCGCTCCAAAACCTCCGCGAGATTTTCGGCTTCCAGCGCTTTCGCGCCGCTTTGACTTATCTCGCCGCTACGAAGCGCCAAATCCTTTAAGCGCTTAAACGCCTCAAACGCCGCCGTTTTTGCCGCCGCGATCGCGCTTAGATCGATTGGCGCGGCTTCAAGTTTGCGCGTTTGCGTGTAGAGCTTTTGAAAAACGCCGAAGCCGTTTTGCGCGTTTTGATCGGTTTCCAGCAAAAATTGCGCGAAATCGTCGATTGCGCCGCGCGCGCGCAAAAACGCCAAAAACGCCGCGATCGCGTCGTCGAGGTCGATTGCGCCGACTTCAAAAAGCGGCGAAAGCCCGATGTAGAGCGAAAACTGCCGCAAAATCCGATTGAAAAACGCATCCAGCGTCATAATTTTCGTTTCGGAGCGCAAAAACGATTCGTAGATTTCGGCGATCTGATCGCGGCGCGGAATGTAACCAAGCTGATTTGCGATTGCCTCAAGCCTATCGTCTTTCGCGCCGCTCGCCAGATTTTCAAGCAGTTTGGTTATGCGGCTTCGCATTTCGTTCGCCGCTTTGTTGGTAAATGTCAGGCACAAAATCCGCTCGGGCGGCGCGGGCGAAAGCAGCAACGCGGCGTAACGAAGACTAAGCTGATAGGTTTTGCCGCTGCCCGCGCTCGCCTCGCACGCCAAATAAGGACGAAAACCGCTCATTGCGCCCTTTCGCAGAGCATTGCGTATTCGCAATACGCGCAGGGTTTGCGGCTTTGGGAGAGATCGAAAGATTGTTCGGGCGATTTGAACTCGTCGATACAAGCGGCGAAACGCTCTTCGTATTTCGCAAAATCCATGTAGGCGATTTTGCCCTCTTTTAGCGAATAATAGCCCGCTTGAACGCCGCTTGCTTCGTAGCCTTGCGCGATTGCGAGATGGCGGTATATCATCAGTTGAAAATCGATCTGATCGTCGCTATGCGCGGCAAAAACGGGAAGATCGCCGCTTTTGTAATCGAGTATCAGGGCGCGATCCGCGTTTGTGTCGATGCGATCGATTCGCCCCTTTAGCGTTAAGCCGCAAAAAGACGCGCTTGCTTCCAGCTCCGTCGCCGCTAGTCGCCAGCCTTCCGCGAAACGGCGCTTTTCGTTTTGGCAAAACGGCTCAAGACGTTTAATCCACATACGCGCTTCAAAGTTAAGCCGTTCGTCTGATTTGGTTTTGTCCATAAGTTTCGCGGCGATCGCTTCTTGCCAATCGTCGATTGCGATTTGCTCTTTTGCGACTTGCGCCAAAACGTCGTGCAAAGCCGCGCCCGCCTCTTTTGGATACGAGGGTTTTTCAAGCGATTCGTCCTCTTTTAGCCGCTCGACGTATCGGTAGTAAAAACTGCGTTTGCAGGTTAGGTAGCGCGTGAGTTTGGCGGCGCTTAATTCGCTTTGGGCAAACGACGAGGTTTGGATCGCGTTAGGCGTTCGCTTCGCGCCGCTTGCGTTTGCGGCGCGGTCGATTGGATAGGCTCGCGGATCTTGTTTTATGCCAAGCTCTTTGATAAATCGGCTCGGCTCGGATTTGTCGTTTTGGACGCACAAGATCGTTACGCGCCGCGCTTTGGCAAACAAGCGCCAATAGAGCGACCGTTCGTTATCGGCGCGATCGGCGTAGGTCGGCAGTTTTGCTCTGGCTCTGACGACGGCGTTGAGAAAGAGGTCTTTTTGGCTTCTGTGCGGAACTATGTCGTCGTTGAAATCGGCGGCGATAACCGCTTCAAAACTCGCGGCGCGGGTTTCCAACGCGCCTAAAACGGTGATTTTGCCGCCGCGATTATCGTCGATTGACTTTGAGCGAAGCGTTTGGGCAAACAGCCGCAAACGCTCTTTGGGCGTTAAAGCGCGCGCGGCGAATATGGGCGCAAGCTCGTCAAGGGCTTGCTTCGCTACGTTTTTTTCCTCGTCGCTTTGGGCTAACGTCGCTAGATCGTTTAGATCGCCGTAATTTGGGTCGATTTTGGCGCGTTCGATATAGGCTTTCGCCGCTTTGCTCTCGTCGTAATCAAGCAGCGCCTCGATTACGCGGTAAAAACGGCTTTGGCTAAAGGGCGTTCCCATAGCGAAGTTAAACAACCCGTATTTATCGAGTCGGCTTAACATTGGCGCGAAGTCTTCGTCGGGCAGGACGACGACAATGTTTTCGGGCGCGATTTGCAAGTCGAGATAGTAAAAAACTTCGTTTGCGATCGCCTCCGCTTGTTCGGCGCGTTCCTTGAGGCTAAAAAGGCGAAAATCGCTTTCAAGCTCCAAACGGTTTTCGCGTATCGTAGCGACCGCTTCAAGCGGCGAAAGCGCGGATTTGAGCGCCGAATCGTAGGGCGCTGGGCAGATCGAAACGCTTAAAGGCAACACGTCCGCCGCCGCCGCAAGCAGCTTGATTTCAAACGGCGTGGGCGTTCCTTCAATCGTTACGTTCAGCGCGTCGAATTCCTTTAGCCAATTTAGGTTTAGCGCGTAATGTTCGGCGACGAAGGCGCGATCGGCGTAGGCGGATTTATCCAGCTCTTCGTTGTAAAGCGCCTTTAACTCGCGCAAAACGGCTATATGCTCGTCGTATTCGGCGTATGTATCGCCGCTTAGAAGGTCGTTTGGCTCTACGCCGTATTGCGCCAATTCGTCGAAAAACTTCAGAAAAAACGGCGCGTGATCCAAAAAGCTCAAAAAATCGTCGGATATGCCAAGCGCGTTCGCGTTTTTCAGCCGTTCGCTAGCCGTCTTCAGCGTAAGTTTTCGCGCTACGTCGTCGATTACGACGCGGCGAGGAACGTAGGCGATTCGCTCCTCAAACTCTTTGATCGTTAGTATTTTGGGCGCGATTCCATCCGCGTTCGCAAGCAGGTAGCGACGCGCTCGGCTCGTGGGAACGACGATCAGATCAGCGGGCATATAACTCGCGGTGTAGATACGCGGACGCTTGCGGCGCGTCGATCTTGACGGTTACGCGGTAACGTCCCTCTTTGGCTATGTCAAACTCGTCGAAATCGTAGGCGTTCGCGTTGAAGCGCGATCTGATCGTTTGGTCGAAAGCGCCGTCGATACTGCTAATCATCGCGCTAACGTTCGCGTCGCCGATTAACGCGCCGCTTTTATCGCGCAAAATTAGATCGAAGCGGTTTTTGCCAATCGTAAGCGCGTGCGGATAGAAATCGGTCGCGCCGCGCGGGTTTGGAACGCCGATCGGCTTATCGGAATAGCTCTCGAAGTTAAATCGCGTATCGTAAAGGCTTTCAAACTTGGCGATAGCCTCTTTTAGCTGGTTGAAGCGCCTGTCCGCGTCTTGATAATCCTGCATATAGCGCCGATCGGAGACGGCTGGGTTAAAGCGCTGCGAAACGACGACAATCGCGATCAACGCTCCAAACATGCAAAACAGCGTTCCCGTAATTACGTACGGCGCAAGCGGGCGCTTAACGATATTAAACTTTTTAAGCGCGATGATCGACGCGCTTATTAACGCAAACGCCGCGATGATCGACGCCGCTACTATGTACGAAACGTTTGCGACTTCCATTGAATTATTTTCCTTCCGTTTTGGAGCTTCGCCACGCCACAAACATAGCGACAAGCGTTAATACGATCATGAGTCGTACGATCCAAGCAAGCGTTACGCCAAAAGTCTTGCTGCCGCTACCCACCGAGCTTACTAGCGTTACGTCGCGGTTTTCGGCTATCGCGTCGACGATGAATGCCGCGCCGTTAAAAACGCCCGCGCTTATCTGCTGGCTATTGCTTAGATCGCGGCGCGTTTCAGAAAGAATCGGGATAATCGGACAACCGGGCGTAATGCATAAAATATCGTCTTTGGAGATAACGCTTTCTAGCTCTTTGGATATAACCGCGTCGATCTGTTTATCTACGGCGCTAACGGCGATTAGTATATATGGAGCGCTAAGATCGTTTGCGATAGCCTTTGCGTACGCGCCGATCGTTTGATTGGCTTCGAGTTTTTGGACGGCGCTTATATAAACGCTTACGCCCGTTTTGGCTTTTAATTCGCCGCTCATTTCGTTGATTTTAACGACGCTTCTGTCAATTAAAACATTATCTTTGTTTAGCGCGAACTCTTCGTCAAAAAGGTTTAGCGAGCTTTCTAGCGCTACGACGCGATCTTTGGCGATTGTATGCGCGACGTACGCCGCGCCGTAAAAAACGGCTACGTTTATCTTTTGGCTATCGCTTAGATCGTCGCGATCTTTAGCGATAATCGGAACGATTGGGCAAGCGGGCGCAACGCATAAAATATCGTTTTTGCCTATAACGCTTTCTAATTCTTTGGATATAACCGCGTCGATCTGTTTATCTACGGCGCTAACGGCGATTAGTATATATGGACTGTCAAGATCGTTTGCGATAGCTTTTGCGTACGCGCCGATCGTTTGATTGGCTTCGAGTTTTTGGACGGCGCTTATATAAACGCTTACGCCCGTTTTGGCTTTTAATTCGCCGCTTATATCGTTGATTTTACCGACGCTTTTATCGGTTAGAACATTGTCGTTATTTAGTACAAACTTTTCTGAAACGTTATTGTCGTTTGGCGATAACTCTTCGGCGAAAACGCCTGTCGCTAGAAGTAATACGAGGGGAAAAAAACGCAAAGCAGTGCCTTTATTGATTTTATAACGCGATAAAACGATCCCTTAGGGGGAATAATCCCCCCCTTCGGGAACGATCGGCGTTTAGCCGATGTACAACGCTCCGCCAACGGTAACCGAATACACGGAAAGAACCGCGAGGACTACCAGCAGTAAGACTATCAACTTATCCATCGCTTACTCCTTTACTTAGCAACGTTTTTGAAGGCGTTCAACTTCGCGTCGCCATTGGGATCTTCTAACATCTTAACCTCTTTAAGATTAGAGAAGACTTGCTCTTTCGTCGTAGGCGTTTCCGCAGCTTGACCCGCGACCACGTAAGGATTTACGGCGCTGGCTTGCTGCGTGATAATGCCAAGCACGGTAAGAGAGCCGATAATGCTCAAAAGAAGAACTACGGCTACTAACATTCCGCTAATTCCGTTAAGCGCGAAATAGCCTCCCGATTTTTCTGAACTCATAACCTGTCCTCCTATTTATCCGCGGCGGCTAAATACGCCGCAACCGCTTGAATCTGCTGATCGTTAATCGTGCCCGCGGCTTTGATTGACGGCATTACGCCTATATCTTGAGCGCCTCTCGCGCCAAACGTGCCGTTTTCGGCAAACGTGGCGACAGTCAATTTGGCGGTTTCCACGTCAAATTGAGCGCGATCGGCGTATTTTCGCAAATCCGCCGCTCTGCCGCTATTGCCGTCCGCCGTCAGACCATGACACTGCGAGCATTGCGCCAAAAAGACGCTTTTGCCCATTGCGACCAAATCCGCTTCGCTTGGGCTTTGCCACTTAGCGGCAAAAGCATTGTTCCATTCGGCGGTTTCTTGATTCCACTCGCCGATTTGGCTGTACGCGTTAAGCGGGTATCCCGCCACCCAATACCAAATCGCCCAGATCAGCACTAGTATAAAGCTGATCGTCCAACCTGCGGGAAGCGGATTGCTGAACTCCTTGATTCCGTCCCACTCGCCCGGCTCGGTTTGGCCGCCGCCTTTATGATCTTTAATCTGTTTGAAGTATTGACCGATTACGAACAGGCTGATCAATACGCATACGATAAAGCCCGCCGCGCCTAAATAGTTGATCGTGTTGTTCGAACCGCCAAGTAACGATTCAATCATCGCTTATCCTTTGTTTGATCTTTCGGGTTTTCCGCCCGATCTTCTCGCGGCTCTACAGGCTCGTCGTCCAATCCGTCGTTTAAGACCAGTTTGGAGTACTCTTCGTAGCGCTCGCGGCGCGCCTTGTTGATGTAAAGGTAATATATATACCACATCAGCAATATCGCCGAGATCGCTATCGCGAAAAAGTACGTGTAGCCTTTTAAGAGCGTCCAGTCCAACGTTGCCTACTTCCTGCTGTTAAGATAGGCGATAAGCGCGACAATCTCAGGGATTTCGCCGCCGTTGTACGCCGCCTTAACCGCCTCGTCTTTTATATCGTCCACAATCGCTTTCGCTTCGGCAAGCGCGATCTTTTTCGCCGCTTCAAGATCGTTATCCGGAAGTTGCTCCGCGCTATATGGCGTGTTGAAAACAAGTTTCACCGTTAGCGCTTCGGCGTATGCCGTAGCAATATCGGCTTTCTTCTTGAACAGCCACGGATACGGAGGCATAATAGAGCCTTCCACAACCTTTTGCGGATCTTTCATGTGCGCCTCGTGCCAATCGGTCGTGCGAACGTTGCCGACG
>JAISMA010000007.1 GCA_031276985.1 Helicobacteraceae bacterium
CGTACGACGCAATCTTCTTTCGCCTCGCCGCGCAAGATCAGATCGCTTAGGCGATCTTCAACCAGTCGATTAAGCGCGCGGCGCAACGGACGCGCTCCAAAATCGGGATTGAAGCCGCTTTCGGCGATCAGCCGTTTCGCCTCGTCGCTAAATTCCAGCGTAATGCGCCGATCGCCCAAACGCCGCGCTAGTTCGGCGATTAGATTGTCCAAAACGCCCAAAACCGCGTCAAATCCAAGCGGATCAAAAACGACGATCTCGTCCAATCGGTTCAGAAATTCAGGGCGAAAATGCGCGCGCAACGCCCGATCGATCGCCTCTTGTTTGGCGCTTTCGTCCTTGATTTCCATAATTTCGCGGCTTGCCAAATTGGAGGTCAAAATCAAAATTGTGTTCTTGAAATCGACGGTTACGCCCTTGTTATCCGTCAGCCGTCCTTCGTCCAAAACCTGCAACAACATATTAAACACGTCGGGATGCGCCTTTTCGATCTCGTCAAAAAGCACGACGCTGTAAGGCTTTCTTCGCGCCGCTTCGGTCAGTTGCCCGCCCTCTTCGTAACCCACGTATCCAGGCGGCGCGCCGATTAGACGGCTGGCGCTGTGCTTTTCCATATATTCGCTCATGTCAAACCGCGCAAGCGCCCGTTCGCTATCAAACAAAAACCGCGCAAGCGTCTTTGCCGTTTCGGTTTTGCCCACGCCCGTTGGTCCCAAAAACAGAAAACTGCCAATCGGACGCTTCTCGTCGCTAAGCCCCGCCTTGTTGCGCTTGATCGCCGCGCTCACCGCCGCGATTGCCTTCGGCTGCCCCTTCACGCTTTTTGAAAGCTCCTCGCCGACGGCTAGAAACTTTTCGCGCTCGCTTTGAAGCATTTTCTTGACGGGAATGTTTGTCCATTTCGCCACGATCGCGGCGATCGCCTCGCCGTCTACGCTGTTTTTTAGTAGCGTGCCGCGCTCTTGCATGCGCCGCCAGCTTTCGTTCAGCCGCTCAAGCTCCTTTTTCAGCGCGGGAATCTTGCCGTATTCGAGTTCGGCGGCTTTACTGAAATCGCTTTCGCGCTTTGCCAATTCCGCCTCGCGTTTTAGCTCTTCTTCTTTCGTTTTCAGCTTGGCGATTGAATCAAACGCCTTTTTCTCGTTCTCAAACTGCGCGCTAAGCGTTCGGACTTTTTCGTCGGCGCTCGCAAGCTCTTTTGCGATCTCGCCTAGCCGCGCGGCGTTTTTGTCGTCGTTTTCCATTTTCAGCGCTTCGGCTTCGATCTTTAGCCGCGCCTGCTCGCGTTTGGCGCGATCAAGTTCGGCGGGCGAGGATTCGATCTGTAGTTTCAGCTCGCTTGCCGCTTCGTCGATTAGGTCGATTGCCTTGTCGGGCAAAAACCGATCCGCGATATAACGGTCGCTTAACCGCGCCGCCGCCACAAGCGCGGAATCTTCGATTGTTACGTTGTGATACGCCTCCAGCCGCTCCTTTAATCCGCGCAAAATCGCCAGCGCTTCCGCCGCGCTAGGCTCGCCTGTCATCACGGGTTGAAAGCGCCGTTGCATCGCCGCGTCTTTTTCAAAGTATTTGCGGTATTCCTTTAGCGTCGTCGCGCCAATGCAGCGCAGTTCGCCCCGCGCCAACGCGGGCTTTAGCAGGTTCGCCGCGTCCATGCTGCCTTCGCTTGCGCCCGCGCCGATGATGACGTGAATTTCGTCGATGAACAAGATGATATTTTCGTCCTTTTTCACCTCGTCAATCGCGGCTTTGAGGCGCTCTTCAAACTCGCCGCGATACTTCGCGCCAGCGATCAGCGCGCCCATATCCAGCGCGATCACCCGTTTATTTAGCAGGCTTGTCGGCGCGTCGCCCTTCACGATCCGATCGGCTAATCCCTCCACAATCGCCGTTTTGCCCACGCCCGGATCGCCAAGCAAGATCGGATTGTTTTTGGTTTTGCGAAGCAAAATTTGCATGATTCGCGCAAGCTCTTCGTCGCGCCCAATCAGCGGATCGAGTTTGTTTTCGCGCGCTTTGGCGGTGAGATCGACGCCGTATTTTTCCAGCGCTTCAAGCGTTTCTTCGGCGTTTTTCGCGTCGATCTTTTTGCCGCCGCGCATAGCCTCGATTGTCTTGACAAACTCGGAAGTGTCGAGATATTTTGAAAGAATCGGCGCGAAGCGGTCGATATTGGCGACGAAAAACGCGTCGACCGCGATGAAACTATCGCCAAGCGATTGCGCTTTTGCCTCCGCTTTTTGGAGCGCGTCGGCTAATTCGCGCGAGATTTTGACATGCTCTTTGCTTAACGACGACGCGACGGGCAACCGCGCCGCTTCGGACTTGATCTCAAGCTCAATCGGGGCGCGATCGACGCCCATTTTGTTTAACGCCTGATTGATCGCCGAAGCGCTAGTTGTGAGTTGCGCCCACAGCAGATGAAGCGGCGCGACTTCGGGATTTTTGGCAAAGAGCGCGAGACTTACCGCGCTATCAAGCGTTTCGCGCAGTTGATTGGTTAGTTTCTCCACAAGTTCCATTAGGGTTTTCTCCGCAAACTTTAGTTACTTGCTATCATACAACTTTAGTCTTGTCTTGTCAAGTTTCATTCCGCGATCACAAAGTTTGCGTTGGTTAAAATGCTTCGATCAATACAGTTAAAAGAGAAAAATAGTGCGTCAGTTATTAAGCGCCGCGAAAGAATATATCAAAAACAAGGCGATTGCAGAGATATATGTTGAAGGCGAAACTTGGCGCTACCAGCTATTAAAAGAATCCGATGAGTTTTTATTTGTCCACAATTGTTATGATTGGCATTTTTGCGAATATATCGTATTTGTTAAAAAATATCTTACCGAAGCAAGTTTGAAATACGGCAGACTTGAAGCGTTTAGAAACCGTTTGTTTTGGTCGCTTAAACAATGCAAATGCGAAGCGGATTGGATCGATTTAACCTCGTTTAACGCCTTGTTCCAATCGATAAGGGACAACTATAATAAAATCAGCATATACGAATCCACTAAAAAATCGAATACTTTTTTAATGGGCAAAATTGCCAAATACGACGATA
>JAISMA010000011.1 GCA_031276985.1 Helicobacteraceae bacterium
CGTGCTTTTGCCTCGCGTAAAACAGCAGCGATCGCTGAATGTCAATCGCAAGTTTGTTGGAGCTTACCACCATTTCGCGGTTTAGGAAGTTCAAAAACGCCTCTTTTGAATACTTTTCCATATTATCCACGACGACCGAGTTTTCCAAAGCCGCCACCTCTTTGGCGCGATCGCTTTTAGCGGGCGACAAAAAGTAGGTTTCCACGCCTTCCAATTTGCACGGCGACGGGCATGCGTTGGCGTGAATGGAGACGAAAATATCGGATTTGATCTTATTTGCCGCGCTGGTGCGGCGTTGCAACGCGACATATTTGTCGTTTTCGCGGGTCATCTCCACCTCAAAACCGCGATCGCGCAGGATTTTCGCCGTCAATATCGCCACTTTCAGCGCAATATCTTTTTCTTTGATTTTATTTATGCCGATCGCGCCCGCGTCGTGTCCGCCGTGTCCCGCGTCGATTGTTACGGTAGGCTTGTATCCGCCAAAAAGTCGTATCTTTTTTGTGGCAAAGCCAATTTTAAGCGTATTGGCGGATACGGACGTTTCAATATCGAATTTATCGTCGCGGGATAGTACGATTCGCGCTATCGAGGCGCTAAACTGCGCGATCTTAACGCCGACTTCGGCGGTTTTTTTATCCTCGAATGGCTTGTGCGGATACGAGGCTTTAACGTCGATAACGCGCCTGAAAGGTTCGTCTTTCGCTGGTTTGATGATGAAATCGTTAATATCGCCCGCGCTAATCGGACTCTCAAACTCAACGATCAGTCGATCAGGTTCTAGTTGATAGCGCGTGATTTTTTGCGCCTCAAGCGAAACGACAAAAAACGATAATAAAACTAGAATAACTTTAACTATTTTCCCCATAAACCAGCTTTTGTATCAGCTCGGCGACGCTTATAAGACGATCGATCCGATAACCGTTGCTTCCCGTAAAAAACAGTCCCGTTTCCTCGTTGCCCTCCGCCGCATCGCTAAGTCTATCGGCAATGCAATATCCGACGGCTTTTGCCTCCACGCCTCTTTTGCATGGCGAGACGCAATTGCTCGCGCAGCGAATGGGCGGACCTTTTCGCTCGCTAACCAGATTGATAAGATTGGTGCGAACGCCGCGCGCGGGATAACCTACGGGCGAACTCAACAGCTCGATGTCGCTTTGCTTACAGCGAATCAGCACGTCCTTAAACGCCTGCGGCGCGTCGCATTCGTACGTGCCGATAAATCGCGTTCCAATCTGCGCTCCGTTTGCTCCTAACTCCATAAATTTAACTATGTCGTCATGCGTCCATATTCCGCCCGCCGCGAATACGGGGATATGAGCCGCGATATTTTTGGCTTCCTCCACGACGGGTTTTATGAGTTTTTCAAGTTGATAATTCGGATCTACGCACTGCTCGTAGGTAAAACCCTGATGACCGCCGCTTAGAGGTCCTTCAAGCACGATCGCGTCGGGGATTTTCTTGTAGCGTTGCTCCCAGCGTTTGGCGATTAACCTCAAGGCTTTCGCGCTTGATACGATCGGCACAAGCGCGACGTTTGGAAAATCCGCCGCGTATTCGGGCATATTCATGGGTAGTCCCGCGCCCGTGATTATCACGTCCGCGCCCGCTTCGCACACATCTTGGATCACTCGCGGATAGTCGTTGATCGCGTGCAACACGTTCGCTCCAAGCGGCGCGTCGCCGCAGATTTTGCGCGCGTCTTTGAAAATCTCGAAAGTCGCCTTGCGGTTGTAAAATTGCTCCGTATTGGCGGGGCGACCATACTGCTGTTTGGTTACAAAAGCGCGATTGTGATAATAACCCGTGCCGATCGCGCTGATCACTCCAAGCGCGCCTATAGCGCTTACCGTACCCGCTAATTGCGACCAACTGATCCCCACTCCCATACCGCCCTGAATAATGGGGTATTTAAGCGTATGGCGACCGATTTTGATCTCTTTGAACTGCAACTAATTTACCTTTATTCTCGCGAATTTTCTTTTGCCGACTTGCGCGACATACTCGCCCGCGCCTAGCGTAGTCTTGAAATCCTCGACAATCTTGGCGTTTATTTTAACCGATTTCGATTGTATCATGCGGTTTAGCTCGCTGCTTGAGTCGACCAGCTTCGCCTCCGCAAACGCCTTGCCTATCCATATCGGCGCTTCAAAGCTAAAACTCGCCATATCGCTTGGCGTATCGCCCTGCTTATGAACGCGATCAAACTCGCCTTTGGCTTTAAGCGCCGCGTCCAAGCCGTGATAACGCGCCGTCAGTTCGATCGCCAAAGCCTCTTTGATTGTTTTCGGGTGTTCGCCGCCGCGTTTTAGCTCCTCGATCTCTTTTAGGGTTTTGAAGCTCAAAAGCTCGTACCACCGCCACATCAGATCGTCGGACGCGCTCAAAATCTTGGCGTATTGCGACTCGGCGCTTTCCGTTACGCCGATATAGTTGCCCAGACTCTTGCTCATCTTTTGCGCGCCGTCCAAACCCTCCAAAAGCGGCGTCGTCATCACCGCCTGCTCGCTTTTGCCGTAGGCTTTTTGCAACTGCCGCCCCATCAACAGATTGAACTTCTGATCGCTGCCGCCAAGCTCCAGATCGCTGTTTAGATGAACGCTGTCGTAGCCTTGTAGCAGCGGATACAAAAACTCGCTGATCGCGATCGGCGTTTGCGATCGGTAGCGTTTTTCAAAGTCGTCGCGCTCAAGCATACGCGCCACGCTCGATTCCCTAGAAAGCGCCACGATCCCCGCCGCGCCCAGCTCGTTAAGCCATTCGCCGTTGAAAACGACTTTGGTTTTGTCGGGATCTAAAATCTTGAAAACCTGTTTTTCGTAAGTTTTGGCGTTTGCCAAAACCTCGTCGCGGCTTAGAACCTTTCGCGTTTGGTTTTTGCCCGTCGGATCGCCGATTGTCGCGGTGAAATCGCCAATCAAAAACCATACGATCGCGCCGTATTTTTGCATTGTTGCCAGCTTGCTTAGAAGCACGGTATGTCCAAAATGCAAATCGGGCGCGGTCGGATCAAAACCCGCTTTAACGCGCCAATTCTCGCCCTTTTCAAACCACGCCGTCAAACATTTGACCAGCTTTGCCTCGTCGATTAACTCCAAACAGCCGCGTTTAATCTCCGTTAGCGCCTCTTGAATCTTCATTGTTGCTCCGCGTTTTTATATGAATCGTTTGCCGTCTCAAAAGAGACTACCATAAATCTTTTTTCGATCGCGCCTCTAATCTTGCTTAACGCCGCCATTGGAAACTCCGCCGTTACGCTACACCAAGTCAGCGAACTTTCCGCGCCGTTGCCCAAAGAGAGCGTGGTTATATTGACGTCGCGCTTAAACAGATATTCCAAAAACGCGAGAAGCTCGCCTTTTTTGTTCTGCAGATTAACGACTAATCTAAACAGATCGACCTTGCCGCCGACCCAGTTTGCCTTGATCGCGTCCGCGCCCTCTTTAAGGCGTTTATAGGCGTATTCGCACAGCTTGTGATGAATTTCGGCGCGTCCCTTTTTGCCGTAAAACATCAGTATGGAATCGCCGTATCGCGGTTGGCAGCAATGCTCGAAATCGATCGCGCTCACCGCTTTTGGCGAATAAAGCTCTATGTTTTCAACGCGATAGCGTTTGGGCGCGGCGGCGTTTAGCCCGAAAATCGATTTCTTGCGCTTGTCTTTGTAGTAGCGAAACACAATCTCTTCAAGCAGTTTGTTATCGCGCGGGACTTTGTGAATCGCCTCCTCGTAACCGCGCAGTTTGAGCCAAGTCTCCAGCGTTAGCATATCCTCGCCAAGACAAAAACGCAAAATCGACAACGCGCTAAGGCGATCGATCTCGCGGCTCCTGTGATTGCATGCGTGGCGCAGGACGTTTTTGGCGCGCGAGGTTTTCACCGCCTCGATCCAACTGCAACGCGGCATAATCTCCTCGCCCGCGTCGATCTGAACGAGATCGCCCGTTCTTAGCTCCGCCAAAAGCGGCTGTTTAACGCGGTTTATATGCGCCTCGATCGCCCTAAGCCCCAGATCGCTATGCACCATAAAGGCAAAATCCAGCGCGGTAGCTCCGCGAGGTAGAGTGAAAGTATCGCCGCGCGGCGAATAGACGACGATCTCGTCGCTAAAAAGATCGTTTTTGGCAAGCTCGTAAAAATCAAGCGGATTTTCGCCGCTGTATTGCATAGATTCCAGCCAGCCTAGTTTTGGCGAAAGCGCGCCCGCCTTGTATTTCCAGTGCGCCGCGATTCCGTATTCGGCGCTTTTGTGCATATCGTAGGTGCGAATCTGAACCTCGTATATGCCGCTTTCGTGAAAAAGCGTCGTGTGAAGCGTTTGATAGCCGTTTTCTTTGGGTAGCGCGATATACTCCTTGAAACGCGCGATTAGCGGGCGATAGCGCGTATGCAAAAGTCCTAGAACCTTGTAGCACTCTTCGGGCGATCGCACCAGTATTCGCGCCGCCATCAGATCCAAAACCTCGTCGATCTTAACGCCCTTGCGCTGCATTTTGGTATAGGTTGAGTAATAGTGTTTAATTCTTGAAACAATCTCAAATCCGTCCTCGACAAAGCCGTTTTGAAGCATCAGGTTTTTGACCTCCGCGATAAACGCGTTCAAGCCAAGCCGCAACGAATGCACGCGCGAAACGATAAACGCGTCGATCTCTTTGTACTCTTTTGGGAAAATGTAGTAAAAACTTTTATCTTCCAACAGCGTTTTAATAAGCCCTATTCCAAGCCTATGCGCGATCGGCGCGTAAACCACCAACGTTTCTTCGGCAATACGGCGGCGTTTGTCTTCGGGCAAAGCGTCGATTGTGAGCATATTGTGCATGCGATCGCAGAGCTTGATAACCAGCACGCGCACGTCTTTAATCGACGCGACCAGCATTTTTCTGAAAGTCAGCGCCGATTCGATCAGCTTTTCGTCTTTGCGATCGGAGGGTAATAGATTGGCTTCGCGGATACGATCGATTTTAGTTAAACCGTCCACAAGATTAGCTGCGTCCGCGCCAAAATCGGCGGCGATCGCGTCGTAATCGTAATCGGTATCCTCGATCGCGTCGTGCAAAACGCCCGCGATCACCATAGCTTCGTCGCCGCCGAAAAAAGCGACGCTCGCCGCCACCAACAGCGGATGAACGATATACGGCTCGCCTCTTTTGCGCTTTTGCCCTTCGTGCGCTTTGGCGGCTTTTTCGCGCGCTTTTCTGATCGGCGGCGTGTCGATAAGGCTAAAGAGCAGCTCCTCCGCTTCGTTTTGATCGCGGATCGTAGCGAAGGAGGAAGGCAGTTCCTCCATCATTTTACGGTTTTATTTCAATCAAACCCGCGGCAATTTCGCGTAGCGCAATATCGACAGGCTTTTCAAACTTGGCGACCTCGACCAGCGGTTTCGCTCCGCCTTGCAACTGCGCGACTCTTCTTGCCACGCTCACGGATAAAAGATAACGGTTGTCGTTTGCGTACTTTAACGCTTCCGAAGCGATCTTTTCTAAACGCATTTTGTATGTCTCCTCGTTTTATTTAATTATGCTGCAATAGGCGTAATCGCCTTTAGCCACTCTTAACAGGCTGCCTTTGTCCATCATATTACATACGGCGATCGGCAGCGAATTGTCTTTGGCAAGAGCGATCGCCGTGTCGTCCATAACCTTTATGTCGTCTCCCATAGCCTCGTCGTAACTAAGCGCGGCGAGTTTTTTCGCGTCCTTGAACTTTTTTGGATCGCGCGCATATACGCCGTCAACTTTCGTGGCTTTGATCAAAAGCGACGCGCCGACCTCGATTGCGCGAAGCGTCGCGGCGGTATCCGTCGTGAAAAACGGATTGCCCGTGCCGGCGGCGAATATGGCGAGTCGTCCTTTTTCAAGATGACGACAGGCGCGGCGCACGATATACGGCTCGCAAACCTGCTCCATTTTGATAGCGCTTAACACTCTGGCGCTGTGTCCTAGCGCCTCAAGCGCCTCTTGCAGCGCCACCGCGTTGATAACGGTCGCGAGCATGCCCATATAATCGCCGCTACTACGCTTAATCAGTCCGTCAGCGGCGGCGCTAACGCCGCGTATGAAATTTCCGCCTCCGACGACAACGCCGACTTCCACGCCTTCGTCTCGAAGCTCTTTAAGCTCTTGCGCGATAAATTTCAAAACGCCCGTATCAATCCCAAAACCGCTTCCGGCGGAGAGAGCCTCGCCGGAAAATTTCACTAAAACGCGTCTTGTCATTTTCGCCTCTTTTTTGAGCGCGAATTGTAGCCGATTATCCATAATCGCCGCTTAAACGTCGTCGCAACAAAGATCAAATCGGATTTTCGCGCCGCGATAAAATCGCTCTAGCAAAGCGCCAAGCGCGGCGTTTGCGTGGTGGAGCCAAGCGGGATCGAACCGCCGACCTCTTGCATGCCATGCAAGCGCTCTCCCAGCTGAGCTATAGCCCCAAAAAGAAAAAGGCATTATAATTTAGTCGTCTTAAAAGGAGGACGCATGAAAAAATTTCTAATACTTAGTCTGTCTTTGTGCGCGAGCGCGTTTGGCGATTTGCTAGGTTTCGGCGCGGGCGGCGGCGCTTGGCAGGCGGATACTAGCGGCAAAGCGAAGTACGACGGCGATCGCTTCGACGTCGAAAAAACGGGACTCGACAAAACGACAAACGGCTATCTGTGGGCGTATATCGAGCATGAGATTCCGATTTTGCCGAATTTGAGAATTGATAGCGCGGCGTTTAGCGCGGACGGAAACAAAAACATTAACGTCAATTTTGGCAAAACGAATTTCAACGGAAAAACCAAAACCGATCTGCAAATGAATCAGATCGATCTTGTCGGATATTACATTCTGCCGATTCCCGCGATCGATATTCGACTAGGGCTTGGCGCGGAGATAATCGACGGATCGCTGAAACTTTCGGGGCAGGGCAAAAGCAAAGACGCCGATCTGTCGTTCGCGCTTCCGATCGTTTATGGAGGCGTCCGTTTCGATCTGCCGTCGCTTCCAATCGGTTTGGAGGCTGATGTTAAATACGTCTCGTACGACAAATCGCGCATAGGCGACGCGCGCGCCAAAATTGATTGGACGTTTGTCGATAGCGTTGTGAAAGCGGCGATAGAACTGGGTTATCGATCGCGATCGATCGTAATCAAAGATCTAAGCGGAGTCGACGCGGAAATAGACATAACAATCGACGGACCATTCGCGGGCGCTTCGATCCGCTTTTAATCGCCCTCCCCCGCCCCGCGAAGCGCCCGCGCTTGTCGTCATTCCCATGACGGCGAGAGGTTGCGAATGCGGAGCGGGCGGTTGATGTTGTCATTGGGATTTGGCGCTATCGAGGGCAAGCAGGGCTTGCTTGGATAATTTTTTGGCTTCGCCAACGCCGTTATTTGCGATCTCTTGAAAAAGCGATCTGGCTTTAACGAGATCTTTTTTAACGCCCAAACCGTCTCTATGTATTACGGCGATCCAATATAAAGAGCCGTAATGTTTATTTATATCGTATGATATTTGAAACCATTTGATAGCCTTTTCGTAATCTTGCAAAGCGTCTTTATATAGAAGTCCTAAATTGAGTGGAGCGTATTGATTGCCCATTTTATGCGCGATCTGATACCATTCGATAGCTTTTGGGTAGTCTTTAATATCCTCGTAAAGAATACCTAAAGAGTTAGCCGCCCCACCGTGTTGTTTATTATGCGCTTTTTCATACCATTCGATAGCTTTGGGGTAATCCTTGAGCGTATTTTTGTAAAGCAAACCTAAAGCGTAAGCCGCTTCGGAGTGTTTTTTATTATATGCGATCGTGTACCATTCGATAGCTTTTGGGTAGTCTTTGAGTATATAGCCGTAAAGCAAACCTAAAGCGTAAGCCGCTTCAACCAGACCCATTTTATATGAAATCTCATACCATTCGATAGCTTTGGGATAGTCTTTTGCGTCTCTATTGATTATCCCTAATCCGTAAGCGCTTTCGGCGCTTCCCATTTTATAGCCGATATTAAACCATTTTCTTGCGCTTTCTGGATCGTTAAGTTTCCAATAATATACGTCGCCAATAGCATAAGCGCAATCTTTATTTCCTCGATTGTAACCAACTTTGTACCAATAAAACGCCTTATCATAATCTTTAATACGATCTACGTACATATTGCCTAATAAAAAAGGCGCGTTTTTATCGCCCTTTTCGGATGCCTTTTCCAGCATTACGCCGTCGGCGTATTCCTGCAATCTCGGATCGCTGGCGAATAATGGAGAGATTAAAAGAAACGCGAAAGTAAAAAGAGAAAAGAAAAGGGTTGTAATTGAAGGTTTATTTAGAATCGAGCGTCTTAATACTGGATACCTGTTTCTACGGGAATGGCAAGAGGGACGCGAAAACGACGTTAAGTCTGCGCGATCGAACGCGGTTTTTGTTTCTATCGTTTCGGATTGTTGCGATCGCTTAACGATCGATCGCTTGCGATCGTTTGTCGTTTCAATCTTTTCAGATCGCTTAGTCGTTTGCGCTCGTAGTCTTTGGCTAAAGTTTGCAACGGCGTTGATCATGGATTTGCTTCTCCTCTTCTCGCCATTTCCGCCTTTCTCGCCATGCCCGTAAAAACGGGTATCCAGTATTAGACGCCCGCATTAAGACGCGCGCGCCGCGTTTGTATAACGCAACGCAACTCATAAAACCTTGAGCGATTGTAACCTAATATAAATTATAAACCGCAAATCGCCTCTGCGCCGACAATCGACAATCGGGCAAAATGCGCCGACCTATGTTAAAATGATTTTTATGCTAAAAGAGCGCGATGATTTTCGGACGAATCGACTATCTTAACCTACTGCCGTTTTACGTCTTTTTGAAGCGTTACCGCCCGCGAATGCTGCAGATGAGCAACTTCAAAAAGGGCCCGCCAAGCGCGATCAACCGCTTATATAAGCGCCGATTGATCGACGCGGGCGTCATCTCAAGCGTGCGTAGTCGCGGACAAAAGGGCGCGAATATCGGCATAATTGCCCGACGCGCCGTTACCAGCGTGCTTGTTTTGGAAGGCGAATTTCAAGCCGATAGCGAATCGGAGACCTCCAACGCGCTTGCGAAACTGCTGAGTCTCAAAGGACGAGTGGCGATTGGCGACAAGGCGCTGAAACTTTTCGTCGACGGCGCGGAGGCGATCGATTTGGCTTTGGAGTGGCAGGCGCGATACAAAGCGCCGTTTGTGTTCGCTAGGCTGTGTTACACGAGCGGCGATCGGCTGATCAAGCGGATTGAAAGGCAGTTTTTTCGCCGTATGACGCGGCGCGTTCCGCAATACATACTTCAAGATCGCGCCAAAAAAAGCGC
>JAISMA010000030.1 GCA_031276985.1 Helicobacteraceae bacterium
TCGATCGTGTCGATTTTAAGCGGTTTGTCGATCTTTTGGCGGATTTGGTTGATCGCCACTTCGATCACGTTTGGCGTAACGAGTTCGGGCTCTTCCCAGATCGCATCCAGCAACTGCTCTTTGGATACGATCTGATCGCGGTGGCGCGCCAGATGAGCCAGCACTTCAAACGGTTTGCCTTTTAGCTCCATTTCTTTGGTTCTGTAGGTTACTTGTTCCTCGTCGGGATCGATAATTAAATCTCCGATTTCGATTAGATTTGTTCCGCCAAAACGCAGTCTTGCCTCGATCCGCGAAACAAGCACGTCAAACTCAAACGGCTTGCAGATGTAATCGTCCGCGCCGTTTTTAAGCGCTTCGATTTCGCTTTCGCGATCGTCTCTAGCGCTAATCACCACGCACGCGGCGCGTTGGCTTTTTCGTTTGACTTCGGGAATTATCTCAAGCCCGTTGCCGTCGGGCAACATCCAGTCCGTTAGCACCAGATCGTAATTGCGAATGCCTATGTAATACTGCGCGTCTTTAAGGCTTTCGGCTTCGTCGGTTTGAAATCCAAGCTCGCGCAAACCTTCGGAGAGCGTTTTATTAAGCGTGCTTTCATCTTCAACTATCAAAATACGCATGCGACAGCCCTTTTCTTAAAAATGGCTGAGATTATAGCATAACGCGGTTAAATGCTATTTGTCAATGAAACGACGGCGCGAAAACGATCATCCGCCTTCGGCTTGACAAGCGTAAGCGTAATTTTCGTAATTGATCTATTTAGTTTCAAAATTTCAGGAGCGATCGCTTGCAGCGCCTCCTCAAGCAGTCCAAAACGCGCCTCTTTTAGCCGCGAAGCGATCAGATCGGCGATTGCGACGTAATCGACAAAATCGCGCGGCGTTTTGTATTCGTAATCGATTTCGGCGCTCGCCAAAATCGGTTGCGGTTTTTCGCGCTCGCTTGGCAAAATCCCGATCACGGCTTCAATCGCCAGATTTTCAACGCGAATCGTCATGCCACCCGCGCTTCTTCTTTCTTGAAAAGCCGCACGATGTTCGGAATGTGCTTGTACAGAATGATAAAGCCGCATATCACGATCGGCGCGTGCGTTCCGACGACGGGCAGTTCGGGGTGAATGACGAAACTTAACGCCACCGCGCTCATCATGCCCGCAAGCGAGGCAAGCGACGAGATTTTGAGCAGTTTGCCCACGATAAACCACGCGACCAAACCCAGCGCCGCCTCGATCGGAAGCAACACCATCACCGCGCCCACGCCCGTCGCCACGCCTTTGCCGCCTTCAAAGAGCAGATACGGGCTGAAGCAGTGTCCGATCACGGCAAGCACGGCGATTGTCCATAGCACGTTTTCGTCCAGCCCGACGATTTTGGCGGCGATCATCACGATTGGCGCTTTGAGCGCGTCGCAGGCAAACGTAGCGACCGCCAGCCGTTTGGCGAGTTTCGGATCGCGCTCTTTGAGAACTCGCAAAACGTTGGTCGCGCCTATGCTGCCGCTGCCGCTTTGACGGATATTCACGCCGCCGAAAAATTTGGCGAGTAAAACGCCAAACGGAATCGCGCCGATCAAATAGGCGGCGAGGTAAAACTGTATGTTGATATTAAATAAAATATCCACGAACGCGCTCCAGACAAGATTGGTATAATCAGAAAGCGAAGTATAGTAAAGGGACGATTTTGGACGTTATGGAACAAATCAAGCGGCTTAAAACCAAGTTGCGCGTTACGGTTTCGGCGCATTACTACCAGCGCGACGAGGTGATCGCGGCGGCTGATTTTGTGGGCGATAGTTTGGAGCTTTCCAAACTTTCCGCCGCCGATTCCAATCCGTATTTGGTTTTTTGCGGCGTGGGGTTTATGGCGCAAAGCGTCAAAACGCTTTCTCCCAAAAAGCGCGTGTTTATGCCGCGAACCGCCTGTTGCTCGATGGCGCGAATGATCGACGGCGCGGCTTACGATCGCTCTATCGCGCTGATGAACGACGCGGGCGTCGCAAGCGCGGACATTATGCCCGTTACCTATATCAATTCGCAGGCGGAAATCAAGGCGCGAGTAGCAAAAATGGGCGGCATGGTTTGCACCAGCGCGAACGCGGAGACGATCATTCGCAAGGCGCTTGAAAGCGGCAAAAAAATCTTCTTTATGCCCGATCGCTGTTTGGGGCTGAATTTGGCGCGGCGAATCGGTATTAGCGCGGCGGTCATTGGCAAAGACAAGGATTTTGCCGCAAGCGATCTGATTGCGTACGACGGATTTTGCTCCGTTCATCAGCTTTTTAGCGTTTCGGACGTAGAGTTTTACCGCCGCAAATTTCCGAATGTTTTAATCGCCGTTCACCCAGAGTGCGATCCAAGCGTGGTCGATTGCGCCGATTTTGTCGGCTCTACCAGCCAGATCATCAAATGGGTTCGCGCCCAGCCGATAGAGCGCCCGATCGCCGTCGGCACGGAGTTTAATCTCGTCAATCGACTGCGCGAAAAGAATACGTTTGTTCTTAGCTCCACCAAGCCCGAATGTCCCACGATGAACGAAACGACGCTACGCGATCTGCTTGGCGTTTTGCAAAGCATCGAAAACGAAACGTTTATGAACGAAATCGTAGTGGAAGAAGA
>JAISMA010000090.1 GCA_031276985.1 Helicobacteraceae bacterium
CCGCTTGATCTTGCAAAACGCCAAAAGCGCAAACAAAATGGCGGTATGCGATACAATACGCCTTCCAAATCGACGAAACCTATGTGAAAGCCGTATCAATGCGTAAACTCATCATATTATTTGGCGGTCAGAGCTACGAACACGAAATTAGCATCGTCAGCGCGATCTCGCTCCACAAGGCGATCGCCGCGCAGTGCGCGTTTGTGTTTTTATCGCCCGATCGCCGCTTTTACCTAATCGATCTCATCGACATGAAAGCGGAATATTTCGCAAACGGGCGTTACAGAAAAAGCGTCGAGCTGTTTTTGGCGCGGGGCGGTTTCGAGCGCAAAACGCTCTTTGGCAGAACGCCGATCGACGGCGACGTCGTCGTCAGCGTGGCGCACGGCGCGGACGGCGAGGACGGCAAACTCGCCGCGCTGTTTGAGTTTTACGGCGTTAATTATGTGGGTCCGCGGCTGGAAGCCTCCGCGCTTAGTTTCAACAAACTTTTCACGAAATTTTTAGCGGCGGCGGCGGGCGTGAAAACGTTGCCGTATCAGACGATCAGGCGCGGCGATACGATTACGATCGCCTATCCGTTCATCGTCAAACCGCTTCGGCTTGGAAGCTCAATCGGCGTGAGCGTCGCCAAAGACGAAAGCGATTTAAGCTACGCGATCGATATGGCGTTTGAGTTTGACGACGAGGCGATCGTAGAGCCGTTCATCGCCGACGTGCTTGAATACAATCTGGCGGGTTGCAAAACGGCGGACGGCTGGCGTTTAAGCGCGATCGAGCAGCCGCAAAAAAAGGAGTTGCTGGATTTTGAGCAAAAATACCTTGATTTCGCCCGCGACGGCAAGGTCAAAGAGGCGGCGCTTCCGAGCGAAACGGCGGAAGCTCTGCGCGAGGCGTTCAGGAAAATCTACTCTCAAGGCTTCGACGGCGCGTTGATTCGCTGCGACTTTTTCGTTTTGGACGGCGAGGTCGTATTAAACGAGATTAACCCAATTCCTGGCAGTCTGGCAAACTACCTATTCGACGACTACGAAACGACGCTAAACGCGCTGATAGACTCCCTGCCGCGATCAAGAGAGATCGCCGTAACCTACAACTATATCCGATCAATCCGATCGGCAAAGGGCAAGCTGTGAGCGCGCTCAAAGGCTTTGGCGGTGGCGATTAGAGCCGTCAAGACGCCGATCGGCGTTTATGAAATTTCGTATTTGATGAGCGGCGACGCGGCGGCGACGAAGATCGTCGTTTTGCACGGCTGGGGCGCGAGCAAAGAGCTGATGAAAAACGCCTTTTCGCGCTATCTGGGCGATTTTCGCGCGCTCTATCCCGACCTGCCGGGCTTTGGCGCGAGCAAGAACGATCGCGCTTTGACGACGCAGGATTACGCGCAAATAATCGCCGCGTTGCTAAGCGAGCTGGATTTTGCGCCAAGCGCGATCATGGGACACAGCTTTGGCGGGAAGATCGCCGCGCTACTTGATCCGCCGTTGCTGGTTTTGCTTAGTAGCGCAGGCATTCCGAAGCCAAAATCGTTGGCGGTGCGCCTCAAGATCGCGCTGGCAAAACGCTTCAGGCGCTTTGGCGCGATCGGTCTGCGCGATCGGCTTCGCGCAAAGGACGCGCGCGGCATGAGCGAAAATATGTACAAAACGTTTAAGCTGGTGGTCGACGAGGATTTTTCCGCCGAATTTGCCAAGCGCGACAAGCCGACGCTAATCTTTTGGGGCAAGGACGATCGCGCCACGCCGTTAAAAGGCGGCGAGAGGATTTCCGCGCTAATTAAAAATAGCGTTTTTACGCCAATGGAGGGCGATCATTTCTTTTTTGCCGCCAACGCCGAAATGATAGTTAAAGCGGTTGCGGAGCGTTTGGCGACTGATCGTTTGGTTGCGGAGCGTTTGGATGCAAATCGTTTGGCGGCGAAGGACGCGAATGATTAGCGATCTGTTTTTTACGTTTATTTTTATGGCATGCGGCGCGTTGTTTGGAGATGATTTTATGTACTCAAAAACAAGTCCAAACGGCGAACATACAATCGAAGTTTACACCGAGCGAAGAGCGTTTGCTATGCCGGGAGACGGCGGAATTGGAAGCAGAAGCGCTATCATCGTTTTGAAAGATAAAAACGGAAAAATTATAGGCAGATCAAACGACGAATGTTCAGTTTTCTATTACGACGTTGACATAGAGTGGGATTACCCGAACAACGAAGTTAATTTCGCGCGCGCGCGAAGCATTAACTTAACGACGGGCAAATGCCTCTATTAACCCTCTTTCGCTAAACTCTTCGTCTCCCGCAATTCCCGCTTCTTAGGGACGCGGTTATTCAATTGGATTAAATTACGCCGCCTGTCATACCCGCAAAAGCCGACATCTGAAAACAACTTTAAGATCGCCATAAACCGTTCGCGTAGGCATAACGTCATACCCGCGAAAGCTGGTATCCATTTCCTATATGAACAATCGTGATTCGATCGTCAATCGCAAAGTTCTTTTAATCTTTTCTTTTTCGGATACCCGCATTCGTTGGCATGGCAGGAGAGAGGCGCGGTAGGACGGGGACGGACGCTTCGCGGGAATGACGCAAACGTTGGATTTTCGCAAACAAAAGCGCCAATAACGCGACGAATTACAAAACCTGAAACAAAGTTCGGATCGTTTTATTCGTCATTTTGCGCGTAGTTGCAGAATCCGCATCGCTTCCCGTCATATCCGCGATGAAACGATAGTTAGCAGTGAGCCGATACGGTCATTCGCTCCAAGATCGCTATCCCTCGCTTTCGCGAAGTTTTTCAATCTTTTTTGTACTAATACGGTTTCGGGATTTTGTATATTTTGGCAAAACTTTGATAAACGCTAATTTGGCAAACGGCAAGAAGCAAAAGCGCAGAAAACAACGAAAGCGGAAAATGTCGCGCCGCGCGGGATTGCGCGGCTGGGCAAGCTAGTTAGCCGACCGCTTTTTTATGCTCGATAATAATCGCGTAGGCTTCGTCTTTTAGGCGAAGTTTCTCTTTTTTTAGCTTTTCAAGCTCAAGCTGATCGAGGTGTTCGCGCCCCGCGTCGACAGCCGAAATTTTGTTGTCCAGCTCGTTGTGGCGCTCAAAAATCTTGGCAAAATGCGCGTTGGATTGTTTGAGATGCGCGATCTCTTCGCGGTATTCGTGTAGCATTGTTCCTCCGTGTTGTTAGCTTCGCCAAATTCTAGCGGAGATAGACTTTCACGTGCGATAGTCGGCGTTAATCTTGACGTATTCGTAGCCCAGATCGCAGCCGTACGCGGTGAAAGCCGCCTCGCCGACGCCCAAATCGCAAACGATTCTGAAGCTATCCGTTCGCAAAACGGCGGCGGCTTTTTGCTCTACCGAAGCGTCCATTTTATTCGCGCCGCGATCATAAACCACAACGTCGCCGATTGCGATAACCAGCCGCGCGGGATCGCATTCCACACACGCCGCTCCAATTGTGCTTGCCAAACGACCCCAGTTTGGATCGGCGCCAAAAAGCGCTGTTTTGACCAGTAGCGAGTTTGCAAGCGCTTTGGCGACTTTTTTCGCCTCGTCGCCGCTTGCCGCGCCTTTTACCTCGAAAGCGGCGATCTTGCTCGCGCCTTCGCCGTCCTTGACAATCTCCAGCGCGAGATGACGCAAAACCCTATCCAGCGCCCATTCAAACGCCGACGGATCGTAAGCGCCGCTTAAGCCGTTTGCAAGAATCAAAATCGTGTCGTTGGTGGACATATCGCCATCGACGCTGATCGCGTTGAAACTCGTCTCGACGCATGCGTTCAAATGGGCTTGAAGCGCCTCGCGGTTTAGCGCCGCGTCGGTCGTTACGAAACAGAGCATCGTGGCAAGTTGCGGCGCGATCATGCCCGCGCCCTTGCACATCGCGCCGATCGTAAATGTTCCGTTTGCGGTTTGAACCTCAAGCGCGATCTGTTTGCTCCAGCGATCGGTGGTCATAATCGCGTTTGCGGCGGCGTCGGGATTTTTCGCGTTCCAATCGAAGCGCTTCAATCCCGCGATGATTTTTTCGACGGGCAATGGCGCGCCGATTACGCCTGTGGAGCTAACCAGCGGATT
>JAISMA010000026.1 GCA_031276985.1 Helicobacteraceae bacterium
GCGTTAGTTAAACGGGCGATTGTCGTTAGTAACGAAAGCGATCTGCTTAACGCTTTTGACGCTATAGGCGACGATAACGACTTAACGCAAATCGATCTGCTTATCACAAACGATATAACGTTAAGTTCTCCGTTTACTATCCCTTCCGAATGGTCAAGCAAAGGGATTGTGATAGAGAATAACTCTAGCGAGTCGGAAGTAACTATTACGGGATTTAGCGTAGGCGCAGGAGGCGCTACGCTAAAAGGCGTAATCGTAGAGGCGCTACCGCCTCCTCCTCTACCGCAATCCGTACATATTAATGCTATAACGGCAGGATATGATCACTCGCATGCTTTATCGATTGACGGCAAGGTTTATGCGACAGGACGTAACCACTTCGGTCGGCTAGGCTTGGGCGATAGCGGAGAGGGAACGGAGCGCAACATTTTTACGCTCGTCCCTTCGCTTAACGGCGTAAATGTTAAGCCATAGCCAACGGCGACTATCACTCCTTAGCCCTTTCCGACAACGGCAAGGTCTACGCGACTGGTTCGAACGCCTTTGGAGAACTTGGTTTGGGCGATACGACCGATCGCGACGTCTTTACGCTTGTTTCATCGCTTAACGACAAAAACGTTACCGCTATATCTGCAAGTTCTCACTCCTTCGCTATTGATAGCGACGGCAAGGTTTACGCTACGGGGCATAACTCCAGAGGCGCTCTTGGCTTAGGCGATAGCGGATATGAAAATAACCGCTTCTCTTTTACGCCCGTGCCTTCGCTTAACGACAAAAACGTTACCGCCGTAGTTGCCGGTAGCGGTTATTCATTTACTCTTGATAACAACGGCAAAATTTACGCGACTGGCGTGAATGGAGCCGGTCAGCTTGGTTTGGGCGATACGACCGATCGGAGTGTATTTACGCCCGTAACCGTGCTTGACGAGTGAGTGGACGCTTCGTCGCAACGCTAAAGCAAAACGCGCTAACGATATTCCGTTAGCGCGTCTCGTTGGTAAACGGGCGGTTTGAGTTATCGCTACAATCGCCTAACATTGCGGTTGTCGCTTAACGCTTTCGCGCAACTTATCGGCGATTATCTTAAACGCTAGATTCTGCGACTTCGCGCAGAATGACGGGAAAAAGGCATAGGAATAACGATCCGCGAAGGCGATTACAAAAACGTTCCGAGCGCGATTTAACGCTTATGAAATTTTAGATTGTCCTTTGCGCCTTGTTCCTCAAGGGTCATACCTGCGTAGCGAGTGGCGCTTTGAATTTTAATTCCTCGCGGGCTTGAATTATAAAGCGTTTCAGAGCAAAAAAGCGCGGAGGAGAGCAAAAGGTTATTTAGAAATTTGCGATTATGACGATAGTTACGGCTAATTACCGCGTAAAAAGGATGTTGCAATGTCGTTTCATAAAACCCTTCTTTGTCTTTCGGTCTTGGCGTTAAGCGCCGCGGCAAACGAGCCGATCGCGACGGAAAGCGTCGAAACCGCCAACCCAAATCAAGCCGCCTACGAGGAGAGGCAGCAAGAGGAAGGGCGCCAAAGCGATCTTATTATCCCCAACGCGCCAATCTTGAAGCCCACGAATATCATAACTATCCGCGCAATCGGCATGGGCGTAGCCAAAGATGGCGTTATTAACAAGGGGCAACAAATGGCGCTGGCAAAACGCGCCGCCATTTTGGACGGCTATCGTCAGCTTGGCGAAAAACTGCATGGCATAAAGATTAACGGGCGCGATTCGGTAAAAGACGCGGTTCTTGCGCGATCTGAAATTCGCGCCGAAGTTTATAGCGTGATTCGCGGCGCGGAGGTTTTGGAAACGATCTGGGACAACGGCTTGTGTCAGGTTGAAATGGAGGTCAAAATCGACGGGCGCAGGTGGTATAAAAGACTCGCCGCTAGATAATCGCGTCAGCGTTTTCTAAACGATAGCGCCTCTAAAAGTTGCCGTTTGCCAATCGTCCCTTGCTCGTCCAAATCGGCGATCGTGCGGGCGACGCGGCGCATTTTGCCAACGACGCGGTGCGACAGAGCGAATTTTTCGGCGGCAAGCAAAAGCGTCTCTTCGGCTTCGCGATCCAAAACGCAATAACGCTCGGTGTCCGCGTCGTTTAGTTTGCCGTTCAACTGCGTTTGCCCGCGCTTTTTTTGCATAACAAACGCCGTTAGCGTTTGCGATCGCATCTGCGCGCTCGTTATGTCTTTCTCGGCGCTTATGTCGCCATCGGAAGTTTGCGCGAACAGATCGACGCGATCCAAAAACGGATCGCTTAAACGCGCCTGATAGCGATCGATCTCAATTTGCGAACAACGGCACTCGCGGGTTTTGCTGTAGAGATTTCCGCACGGACACGGATTCATAGCGGCGGCGAACAAAAAACGGGTTTCATAAACGATCTTGCTATTGACGCGGGAGATAAGCAGGCGATGATCTTCCAGCGGCTCGCGCAACGCTTCCAAAATAGCCTTTGAAAAGTGCGGCAACTCGTCAAAAAACAAAATGCCGCCGTTTGCCAGCGCCGTTTCGCCCATTTTTGACTCCTTGCTTCCGCCGCCGAAAATGCTACTTCGCGTGGCGGTATGGTGCGGGCTTCTTAGCGGGCGCGTCGCCTTGAAACTCGGCGTTTTGCCTTCCAAACTCTCCAGCGAGGCGATATTTAGCAACTCGGTTAGGCTAACGGGCGGCAGTATTCCAGCCATTCGCTTGACGATCATGCTTTTGCCCGTGCCGGGCGCGCCGCTAAACAAGACGTTGTGAAAACCCGCGGCGGCGATCAGCGCGGCGCGTTTTGCCTGCTTTTGACCGCGAACTTCGGCAAAATCAAGCGTCGTTTCGTCTTCGTAGTAATACGTTTGATCGATCATAATCGTTTTGGCGCGAAGCGAAGAGCTTGTCGCGGGCGCGATCTTGTTTGAGCCGTTAAAAAAGCCGATCGCCTCGTTCAACGTTTTAACCGCGTAAGCCTCCACGCGAGGTATTCGCGCAAGCTCTTGCGCGCTGATAGGATCGGTAACGACGCGCTTTAACAGCCCCTGCGAAGCAAGCGATAAAGCAAGCGCGAAGATCGCGGGCGACGGTCTGGTTTGCCCGTCCAAACCAAGCTCGGCGAAGCAGAAAAAATCGCCGAAATCGATCGGCTTGTTTTGCAGCGCGATCAAAAGCGCGATCGGCAGATCCATTTGCGAACCGCTTTTTTTTAGATCGCTTGGACTTAGATTGACGGTGATTTTTAGCGGCGGAAATTGATAGCCGCTTAACAAAAGCGCCGATTTAACGCGATCTTTGGCTTCCCTGATCGCCTCGTCCGCCAGCCCGACAATGCTAAACGACGGCAAACCGCGCGTGAAACTCGCCTCAAGCGTTACCTCGCGCGCGATCGCGCTTTCAAGCGTCGCGCTTTTTAGCCGCTTGAACTTTTTTAAGCCGTCGAAATCCAAAACGTCGTCGTTCATTCGGGTAATTCTAGCGATCAAACAATTGTCGCGCTTCTTTTTCGGCAAAGTCAACCTATAATTACTCGATTATTCGCGAAGGATTTATTGTGAAAACGTTGCACATTATGCTTGCCAGCGGCGAAAATCTGCCAAACTTGATTCCAGCGATTGCGCCGATACCCGATGATTTCGGCTTCAAAACGAACGCCGCGTTGATCGTAACCAGCGCGGATATGCGAACGCAAGCGCAAAAACTGAAGCTGGCGCTAGAACATTCAGGCGTGAAATCGACGCGGATTTTCGAATAAAAATGGAGAAAATGAGCGTAAAGGGGCTATTTGTGTCAGGTTTTGTCCAGAATGGGGATTAAAAGCGACCCGATCAAGAAAACGCACTCTAGCGCCCGTCTTGAGGAGAAAGCAAGACGGGAGCTAGAGAGTAAATGGAAGCAAACGGGTTAGCGATGGGATTTGATGAAGCAACTAGCGTTAGGGGTCTGGCGGCTACGGCTAGTGGTATCCGTTTTGGTTGCAACGCTGGAATGCGCTGGCTTTGAACGAAAATACCGATATAAGCACCACCCAAACACAATCGCGCCAAGCGCCAAGCCTGCGCCGCCGATTACAGGGACGGTTACAAACGTCTGCGCGATCGCGATAAACGCGACTACGAACAAACGTTTTTGCCGTCCCCTTTCAATTTCTAAACCAGGTAGCACTGAGTGTACGGGTTGCGGCGCACTACTGCCTATAGATGACGTAGGATAAAGCATATGACCATTAACGTCGTGCCACCATCCATTCGCTTCATAGGCAGGTCCGCCCACATTTCCTAATGGATTGAAGCTGTCATTAAACAAACTCATATGTACGTCCTCCTTAATGTTTAATTATAACCATTATTCGCTTAATTTGAACTAAAAATTAGCCAATTCTTTAGCCATTTTGCTTTTTACTTGAACCAATTAGAGAAGAAACTTTCATTGGGATTTACGCCACCCTCGCTTTGCTTATTCATCACTTCGCGCATCAAGCCAATGGATCGCCCGCCCACTATCTGTGCGGCGGGTGGCTAGAAGAGTGGTGTTGGATCGCGGGCAAGGAATTGGAAAATGGCGAGGCGTACAAACGCTTGGAAAGCGATCGCTGGGATGTTAGCCGCAAGATCGAGCCGTTTGCGGCATTGAACAAAGATGATCCTCCAAACGAGCTTGACGCGGTTTATATTCATCGAAATCGTATGCTGCTGATTGAATGTAAAACGGGCGCTATGGATCAGAATACTCTCTACAAATTGGAAGTGATAAGTCGGCAATTTGGCGGGCGACTGAACGCCAAGTGGCTACTCACAATGCGCGACATTCAACCTGACACGACAACATGGAAACGCGCCAAGCTATATGGCATCGAAATTATTGGTCCGAAAGAAATCGGGCAATTGAAAGAAAAAATTCGGGGCTGGATGACATGGCAAAATTAAACTACAATACGCAACATTTTTTTGCAAAAGGAGATCGCGTGAATATAATTCTTTCAACATGCGGAACTAGCGTATTAACAAATAACGCAAGCGAGGATTTACGCAAACCGCTTACTAAATACGCCAACGAAAAAACAGGCGATCGCGTTCCATCCGCCGAGCGCGATCGTATCGGCGAACATATTGATAATTGCAAAAAAGCGTTTGCGGCGTATTCCGTCGAAGAAGCAAAACGCAAATCCGCCGAACTTAACGGCATTCTTGCGTTTTACGGCGATCGCATAAACGAGGAAAATAAAAAAGACGTTCATTATTTATTGGCGACGGATACATGGCTTGGCGAGGAAACCGCCAACATTGTCGCGCTGTGGTTAAAAGCGCATGGTTTTATGGATATTCGCGTTAAACGCCACGATGATCTTCAAACCGCCGATTTGCAATGTTTTAGAAATTCGCTTGCCGATTTGGTGAAATGGTGCGACGAAACTATCAAGCCGCTAAGATCGCTGCAATGCCGCGTTATTTTTAATCTTTCAGGCGGATTTAAGTCGGAAACGGGTTTTCTGCAAATGCTTGGTATGTTTTACGCCGATGAAACGATCTATATATTTGAGCGTTCTAGCGAACTTATGCGTATTCCGCGCCTACCCGTCAAAATGGACGATAACGAATCCGCGCGAAAAGATTTGCGCGATTTTCGTCGCGCCGCGCTTGGTTTGGAGGTGCGCGCCGAAAAATCCGGTATCTATTGGTTTGAAGTTGACGGCGCATACAGCCTTACGGAATGGGGCGAATTTGTTTTCGCGCAACACAAAGACGAAATCTATCGAGAGCAAATCCACCCGTCGCCTTCCGAAAAAATCGTTTTCGCGCAAGGTTTTTTGCCTTCGTGTACTGGAGAAACGCCGTCTCATAAGCATGAGATCAACGAAAAGATCGATCTGTTTGCGCGTTTTTTGGAAAACGAAAAGCGCCTGAACTTAAAAAGCCTCCACTATCACCCCGTAAAACACCCGCGCGATCGCAATGTAACGCATGAAATCTACGCTTGGAGCGACGGCGGCGCGAAACGTATCTATTGCCGCGAACTTGATAACGGCGTTGCGGAGCTTTTGTTTTTGGGCGAGCATTTGTGATTTTTGCCGCCTCTTGATTCCGCCTCTTGATTTTTACGCGCAAACACCGCTTTCGCTACTGTAAATGTGGCGCGGTTTTGCGGTTGGCTACAAGCGCTATTGCGTTTGCGATCGGGCTAAACAAGCGGCTACGTTGCTTCCAAACAGCTAATACAGCAATAATGGTTTATGATCTCATCAAATTTATCAAAGGGTTCTAATGCGGTTAAAGCGATACACACTGCTTTCGCTGTTGCTTCTGGTTGCGCTTGGGATATTGGTTTATATGAACGACAGCTCCGATTACTCCGCCCATATCGGCGAGGAGAGCTATACGCTTCCGATCGCCGTTTGGGCTATGTTGCCCGCGATTATCGTATTTGCTGTCTCGTTTTCACATATAGCCTTTTACGCTACGGCGGCGTTTTTGCAGAAAAATCAGCTAAACAAAGAGCTGAAACTGCTCAAAAAGCTGGTTATGAACGCGCTAATCGGGCAAAAGAGTGATGTGGCACTCAAAAACGCGCAACTTAGCGCCATAGGAAAAACGATTGCTATCTCCAAGCTCACGCCATTAACTTCCGCGCAGGCAACGGGTGAGGACGATTTGGACGCGCTTATGAGTATTGTCGAGCGCGTGAATAAGGGCGAAGCGGTGGATTTAAGCGCGTTTAAGCCCGTGCGTAGCAGTCAGCTTTGGATTGCCAATCAGCGCAACAGAATGCTTCAGGACGCGAAGGTAAGCGAGGAGATACTAAAAGAGGCAGACGAAAACAGCGACATTTACAAACAAGCGCTGGAAATTTACGCGACATACGGCGATAAAAAGCGGTTTTTGAAGTCAGAGTCGGCAATCAGCGCGCAAACAGCGCTGAATCTGCTCTCAAGGTGGCACGCTACCGACAATGGCTTGGAGTTTGACAAAGACGAAGCAATCGCGCTATGCGCCCGCGCCGCCTTTACCTCAAGACACTATATCGATCTAGCGCGGATTTTGCACGCAAATCTTGCGCCCGATGTATTGCTGGGGCTTTTCCTTCAACTGAAAAATATCACCGAGCAGGCATGCGGCGCTTGGATATACATCAATATAGAGTTTGAACGGCTTGATGAGGTAAGCGAAATGCTGGAAAACAGCGCAAAAGATGAGTATCTGCCGTTTAAGAGCTATATTGCGCTTAAAAATGCAGGTTTGCAACCTAGTATGGACACGTTGCTTACTTGTGCCTTTTGATTTCACGCAGAAGCGTTTCGTTTTAGCGCCGCTTGCGGGCTGGAGCGATCCGCCTTTTCGCGCCACAGTTAAGCGTTTTGGGGCGGATTTGACCGTAAGCGAGATGATTAGCGCCAACGCGCTGGTTT
>JAISMA010000170.1 GCA_031276985.1 Helicobacteraceae bacterium
CGCGGGAATGACGGGAGGGACGTGGAATGGCAGAGAAGGGGGAGCGACGCGGGGAAAACGCGATCGCGGGCGAGGTTAGAGGCGGCGGCAGGCGGTTTCAAGACGCGCAAAACCTTCGCCGATCTCCTCTTTGCCGATGGTTAGCGGCGGCAACATACGAATATGCGTCTCGCCAGCGCGCAAAACCAGCAGGCGATTTTCGCAAGCCGCCGCCATAATCGCCGCCCGCGTTTGCGCGTCCTTCGCGATCAGCGCCTTCATCAGCCCAAGCCCCGCGACGCCCGTAAAAAGACGAGGAAAGTTCAGCGCGACGGCGCGACAACGATCGGCGAAATAGTCGATTGTCCGCGCCAATTCGCCGCTTTCGCGCAACTCCTCCAATATCTCCAGCGTCGTCAAAGCCGCCCTCGTCGCAAGAAAGTTGCCGCCAAACGTCGATCCGTGATCGCCATGCGAAAAAACCTCTTTGAGCGTTGTCGCCGCCGCGCCGATCGGAACGCCGCCGCCCAGCCCCTTTGCCAGCGTGAAAATATCGGGCTGAACGCCGTAGATTTGCGACGCTAGAAACTCGCCGCAACGATAAATGCCGCACTGAATTTCATCGGCGATCAAGAGCAGTTTGTCCTTTTTGAGCCGTTTTGCCAGCGCGCGCAATTTGTCCGATTCCAGCGGAACTACGCCGCCTTCGCCTTGCACGATCTCGACCATTACGCCGATCGTTTGCTTGTCGATTAGCTTTGCGGCTTCGTCAAGATCGCTCGCGTAGACAAAGCCGTCGGGAAACGGCGCGAAATGCTCGTGAAACTTATCCTGCCCCGTGGCTTTCAGCGTGGCGATCGTCCGCCCGTGAAAGGAGTTTTTCAGCGTGATAATCTTGAATCGTCCGCGTTTTTCGCCGTATTTGCGCGCGATTTTGATCGCGCACTCGTTTGCCTCCGCGCCGCTGTTGGCAAAAAACGCCCGCGTATCCATGCCGCTTAAACGCGCCAATTTTTCAGCCAGTAGTGCTTGATTGCGGTTCAGATACAGATTTGATCCATGCAGGATTTTGGCGGCTTGATCGGCAATCGCCGCGACTAAACGATCGTTGTTGTGTCCGATCGAATTAACGCCGATCCCGCTCGCAAAATCTATATAATCGCCGCCGCTTTCGTCGAATACCCGCGCGTTTTGCCCGCGCGAAAGCGCGATTTCGCCTCTTGCGTAGGTATGCAAAACGTAAGCGTCGTCAAGCTCTTTTAGCGTCATTATTTCTCCTAGTTTTGCGCGATTTGCGTTTGCGCCTTTTTCGTCAAAGAGGCAAAAACGATCGCGTGGGATTTATCGATCATCTCGCGCAAAATGTCCTCTGGAACTTCGCTATCAAGATAAACCGAATTCCAATGCTCTTTGTTCATGTAGTAGCCCGCCGTAATATCTTTGAACCTGCCGCGAAGCGCTTTGCCTTCCTCTGGCGCGAGTTTCAGCGTTACGATCGCTTTGCCCGCGCGATCGTCGCCAAGCAACGCGAACATTTTTCCGCCAACTAGATACCTCGTCGCGTCCCACTCTACTTTGAAATCTTTCGTCGCGCCGCGTTTTGACAAGCAGTACTCGTCAAGCCATGCGTAATTCACGCTTGGCAAGCCTGTACAAACTCAATCGGCATCATGGATCGCTCGGCGGCTTCCTCAACGCTCAAACCTGAAGCCAGCAAGCGCGAAACGACGTCTTCCATTGGCTCGGCGACCTCTATCGCGTAACCGTCGGGATCAAGAAATCGGATCGCCCTTTGTCCCCACGGCGCTTCGCCAAGCGGCGTAAAGACGACGATTTCGCTTCTTTGTCGCAAAGCGGCGACAAAACCGTCCAAATCGCTTTCCTCGAAATACAACTCAAAGGTATGACCTACTTTGCTGGGGGGGGGGGGTACATCTCGCGTGTCCTCGCTCCACGTTTGGCGCGACATCATCGAAATGCCGCCCATAACGACATACTCGCCCAAATCAAGCGAAACGCTTTGATTCAACACGTCGGCATAAAACCGCTTGCTTCTTTCAACGTCCGCGACGATGATCATCGGATTACGAAACTGCATGTGATCTCCTTTTATTTTTTTTGCGTTTGTATTTTACATTTCAGAGCTTAGGCGTTAGCGTTATTAGCGCGATCTCGTTTGGCGCGAGCATTCTAAAGGGCGGTCCCCAATAACCCACGCCGCGACTGACGTAGATTTGCCCGCGATCGTCGTGTTGGTAAAGCCCCGCGACGTAAGGTTGCGCCAGTGCCACAAGCAACGTAAACGGAAATACCTGCCCGCCGTGCGTATGCCCCGCGAACATAAGATCGAAGCTGTTTGGCTCAAACTCGAAGGCGACTTTTGGCTGATGAACCAGCGCGATCGTAGGGCTTTGGCGCGGCACGTTTTCCAGCGCTTTTTTCGGATCGGGCGCTATCCCGCCAATGCGCCTGCTTGCGGGATCGTACGTTCCCGCGATGTAAAAAGCGCCAAAATCGCCGCTCACAAGGCTTGAATCGTTACGCAAAACGTCGATTCCTAGCGCCTCGATCGCGTTTAACGCCTCGTGAAAGTCGCCGCTATAATATTCGTGATTGCCCGTAACGAAAAATATGCCGTAACGGGTTTTGATGCTGGCGATAATCTCCAGCGACTTTTGTACGCGCTTTAGCGGCGCGTCGATCAGATCGCCCGTGATCACGACCAGATCGACGTTTAGCGCGTTTACCTGATCGGCTATGTTTTGCGCGAAACGCTCGCTAAGCAGTTTGCCGTTGCCCAAATGCAAATCGGTCAAATGCGCGATCGTTACGTTTTTGGTTATGCCGCCAAGCGCGATCGATAGGCGATTGACGTTTGGCGCGGTAAACGCCGAGAAAAATCCGTAGCACAGATAGGCGATCGCCGCGATCGGAATCAGCGCGCGAACGACGTTTTTATGGCGCGGGTTTTTCAAAGCGCGGATAATCCAATCGCCGATCAACACCGCGATGAAAAATACGAACATAATCACGATCGACGCGGAAAACGCGTCTTCCAAATAGCCGCCAAAATAGCCGCCGCGACGAAGCGGCATATAGGCGACGCCCATAAGATACAGCGCCGCGATAAGAACGTAGCAGGCGATTTTCGCCTTGCGATGAATCGGCAGTTTGCGAACGTAACCTAGCGCTATGCCGATCGCCATCGCGAAAAATACCGTCGCCACAACATACATAAACGTCAT
>JAISMA010000051.1 GCA_031276985.1 Helicobacteraceae bacterium
TAGGCGCGGACGAATACAGAAAAAGAGCGCAGGCGTTTGTCGATGAAATAAGCGCGCCAGATCGTAAAATATATATTGTTGAAGATAATCCAATCTTACCCGCTCATATTAAAGATTATATGATTCACCCGCTCAATATATTTACTACAAAAAAGCCGTTGTTGCCTACAAGGAAATCTATGCTAGAAAAAAGTCAAAATTTTTATGAAACGGTTAATAATATAAACGGTTTAACGTTTATTCGCTCGCTTGACGCTTGGTGTCCTATTGACGAATGTCTGATAGCAGACGATAATGGGTCGTTGTTGTATTACGATGATAATCATTTATCCGTTAATGCGGGCGGACGCTTCCTTGTCGAAAAAGTATTAAAGCCGTATTTGGACGAACAAATATTGCAAACGAAAGAAATAATCAATTAAGCGGATTTATAGCGCGAGATTTTGTTGGCGGCGCGGTTATGCTTCGAGTATGTTTAGGCTCAAAACATGGCGTTCGGTTATAACGACGGCAAACTCTCCGTCAAACGCTTTTATCTTACCGATTGTTCCCACGACGGTTACGGTGCGTTTGCGCGTGGAGCTTTGCATGGAGTTTGCCTCAAAAACTACTTCATCTCCAACTTTTAACGGCGCTAAAAAATTACATCGCGCCGCCGCCAAAATCGCGTTTGGTTTATTAACCGCCGCGATCGCCGCGAAATTCGCCGCGCTAAAAATATGTCCGGAATGTATCAGTCCGCGTCTATCGACCGCCATTTCATCTATAGCGATAAAGCGCGTTTTTGCGTATCCGTCTTTTACGTCTTCGATATATCCGCATAGCGTTTGATTGATCAGATTGTACGCTTTAAGCTCTATGCTTTCTTTGCTTGCGTCGGGCGGCGAGGCTAAGCGCTCTTCTTCTGCGATCTCTTCGTTTTCTATAGGTTCGTTATCTGCCATTTTATCTCCTTTATCGTTTAACGGCGCGAATGTAGGCGCGGATCGGCGCGGGGTAGCCTTCGATCGTTTTCGTTAGATCGCGCGGATTAAGAAAATCGCTCAAACTTTCGCCGTCGATCCAATCGGTTTTGCGTTGCTCGTCGCTATCCGTAGGTTTTATGGCGATTGTTTCCACGTCGCAAAACTTAGTTCTATCCAGCCACGCGCTCAACGCTTTTAAGCTAGGGATAAACCATACGTTTGGCATTTTCGCGTAACGATCTATCGGCGTAAGCGCGACGCTTGCGTCGTTTTCTATAATCAGCGCGTCCAAGATTAACTCGCCGCCTTTTCTTAACGCGCCGTTAATCGCTTTTAACGCGGCGATCGGATCGCTTCTGTGATACAAAACGCCTAAGCACGCGATTGTATCGAAACGCTCCGAAAAATCGCCTAAATCCTGCGTTCCTTTTAGCAAATATGTAATCGGCGCGTTTATGAACGCGTTAATAAACGAAAACTGTAGGAAAAATTGCGCGCTAGGATCAAAGCCAAACAATTCGCGCGGTTTTTTTTGCGTCATTCTAAACAAATAATAACCGTTGTTGCAGCCTAAATCCAGCACGCTTTTATTTTCCAGATTCAAACGCGGCGCGATCAGATTGTATTTAATATGGCTTCTCCACTCGCTATCGATAAACAGATCGTCTATCTTAAACGCTCCTTTGCGCCAAGGTTTAAGCGATTTTGCCAGCGGCTCGTAGTTTTGGCGATCGAGGGTTTCAATCGTAATAACGTCGCCAAAATCCGCGCTAATAACTTTTGGTTTGAGAGCTTCGATCGCCTTAAACGTTTCGGCGCGGCGCGGATCTAGTTGCAATTTAAGCAGTCCTCTATGTCTATTTCATCTTTTGGCTCGCATTTATTATATATGTTGTTATGCGGGCATTTTTTGAAATAGATCCCTTGCGCGTCGTAACCTTCCACGCAATCGCTATAGTATCTTGTCGATGCGCCGCACTCGTTTAGGCTAACGCATCCGCTAAGAAAAACGCCGCAAAGCAAAGCGATCGAGGCGGGCGAAAAAACTCTCATTTTTTATGCCGTTTTTCGTATGATTTTACAATCATTTTGATCGCTATGCCATAGCAAAATCGCGCGGTAAAAAATCCAATCGCCGACCAAATTACGGCGCAAAATAACGCGCCCGTTATGATTGGCGCGGGAGCGTGGCGCAATAACGCCATAAGCCCTTCGTTTTGCAGCACGCTTAAAGAGCTTGGCGCGTTCAACAGCCATTCGCCGACAAACAACTGAAAGACGATCACAAACGGATGCGTGATCGGATTTGTAACCCATACGCCAAGCAACGCTAACGGTACGTTTGCGCGCAAAAATACGGCGCATATTCCGCTTGGAATCATCTGAAACGGCATTGGAATCATCGCCCAGAAAGAGCCAATCGCAAAGCCTTTTGAGATCGACTCTTTGCTAGGCTCCCAATACTCCGTTCTTAGCAGTTTATCGCCTAATTTTTTATGAAGCCAAGTGCCTTGTAACTGCTTTTTGCGAGGGATCGCTCTTAGCCATTTGCCGATAGGCGTTCTGCGCCAAATGCTAGGCGATATGTTGGAAGTCGCGTTCGCGCTCATTTTATTTCCCTTGCCGAATGTTTTTCTTGCGCGTATTTTAATATCTCTTCGGCGCTCATAGCTTCCGCGTAGAAAAAGCCTTGTCTGATCATAGCTCCCGCTTCGCCAACTTTGCGATCGAGCCATTCGTTTTCCACGCCCGCGACGCCAAGCTCTAAGCCCATAGATCGCATAGCGATCTCTATGGACTGCAACGAGTTGAAACCCTCGTTTTCTTTTATTAAACGCAATCGCTTAGGCGCGATCTTTACCGCGTTTATTCCGACTTTTTTTAACTTTGACAAAAACAGCGTCTCCTCTCCAAAATCGTCCGCGCAAACGCTAAATCCCGCCGCGCATAAATCCGAAACGGTTTTATATATGGTATGCGCGTCTTCTAGCAAAGAGCCGTAACGCGCGTCAAAACATATCAGTTTCGGCTCGATTTGTTTGCTTTTCGCAAGCGAGATCGCCCATTTTGCGAACGACGCGTCTTCAAGCGCGCTTTTGGAAAGATTGACCGTGAGTTTAACGCGCAGATCGTTTTTGATCCACATAGCGAGATCGTTTAGCGCGATTTCGTATATTTTGCGATCTATATCCGTCGCCGCGCCAAGCTCTTTCGCTACGTCCATAAAGCGGTTTGGCGGCAATTCGCCCCCGCTTCGTCTCCATCTGGCGAAGGCTTCCACGCCGATCAGACGAGAGTCGCCGCCCGATAAAAACTCGTTGATTGGCTGGTAGCGCGCTACGATCTCGTTGGTTGAAAGCGCGTTCAAAAGCGCCTTTTCCAATTCCAAGCGATCGTGGATTTTCGCGTTCAATTCGTCCGAAACAAAGCAAAACGCGCTTTCTTCTTTTGACGCGATTTTTTTCATCGAATCCTCTACGCTCTTAATCAGTAGCTGCGCGTCTTCGCCGTCGTCGGGAAAAACGCCGACGCCTATGCGTATCGAAAGTTTGAGCTTTTTGTCCTCGATTAAAATAGGCTTGTCGAATATGCCCATAAACCTTCTGATAACGCTTAAAACGCTGCGTCTAATCGGCTGCGATCCCACCGCGATCGCAAATTTGCCGCCGTCGTAACGCGCAAGCAAATCCGTCGATCGAAGCGCGGAATCCATTATGTTTGCGACCTCTTTTAGCGTCGCGTCGCCGAAACGATAGCCGTAAGCGTCGTTGACAAGCCTGAAACGGGATATGTCGATAATTACGATCGCGATTTTCTCTTTTGCGATGCGCGATCGCTTGATCATTCTTCGCAAACGCTCTTTTAGCCATGCGCGGTTAGGCAGTTCGGTTAGGCGATCGTAATACGAATCGTATTTGCGCTGATCGTCGCCGCTTACGCGCGGGCGAATCTCTCTTGCCACGCCCCAAAATCCGTTCGGCTTCTCGTTTTCGTCTTTGGATGCAAACAGGCTCACCTCCATTTGCGCGGCGGTTTTGTCTTTTTTGATCCACTCTTGCTCGATCGGCTCGGCGTAGCCGAGATCGGCGTTTTGATTGCAAAACGTCTCTATGTCGCGCTTGTAATGCGCCAAAGATAACGTATTGCCAATCGACAAGGCGAGAAGCTCGCTTTTGCTGTAGCCAAGCAGCATGCACAGCGCCGCGTTTACCCGCGTAAATCGCCCGTTTGCGTCGCAACAAAAATAGCAGTCGCTCGCCGCGCCGCGAAATTCGGCGAAACGTTTGACGATCCATTCGCGGCGATCGGCGCGAGTTTTTTCTTCGGTTATATCCACAAGGCACGAGATTACCGCTTGTTCCATATCGATTACGATCGGCGCGGAATGTATTTCGTAATAGCGCGATTCGTCTTGCTTTTTGAGATTTATGACAAACTTAGCCGATTGTCCGCTTTTGTATATGTTGTCTACAAACTCAAGCCGCGCTTGGTTATCGCGCCACAAGCCGATCTCGATCGTTCCGATTTTTAGCAGTTCGTCCTCGCCTGATTCCGCCAATTTCGTAAAAGCGTCGTTGACGGCGATGAACGATCCGTCGCTTGTTTTCGTAATGCAAGCGGGCAAGGGACATCCCTCGAAAAACAGCGCGGCAACGCGCTCCATTCGTTTTTTAGAGCTTTCTATTCCCAAAACGCCAAGCAGTTTGTCGCGTATTTTCCCCATTAGTCTCCTTTGACCGCGTTAGCAAGGTTAATTAGAGGTTCCGGCACGTGGCACGCATAACCTTGCGCGTAATTTACGCCTAGATCGCGCACGACTTCGTATATCTCTTTGTTGCACACAAACTCGGCGACGGTTTTAAGCCCGTACGCTCCCGCGAGTTGTATCATTGATTCTACGACGGCGCGATCGTATTTGTCTTTGTCTATATTTTTTACGAATCTGCCGTCTATTTTCAGATAATCGACTTTGAACTGCTTCAAATACGCAAACGACGACAAACCCGCGCCAAAATCGTCCAGCGCCAAAAAAGCGTTTGACAAATGCATGCGATCGATAAAAGTTTGCGCGAGATTAAGCTGCGCGACGGCGCATGATTCCGTAATCTCAAACACCAAGCGATCGGGATTGATGCCGTATTTTTTTATGCGTTGCGCGACGTATTCCGGAAAATCCTTTTCGGACAGGCTCGCGCCCGATACGTTGATCGCGAATCGATACACGTCGTAGATAGTGTTGTTTTTGTCCCATTCCGCTATTTGGCGGCATACGCCGTCGATCACCCAGCGATCGATATACGGCATTAGATTGAACCGCTCGGCTGCGCTGATAAATCTTTCGGGAGATTGGATTACGCCGTTAGCGTCGCGCAGTCGAATCAAGATCTCCGCGTGTTTCGGCTCGCCGTCTAGCATTGGCTCGACGCGCTGAAAATAGAGCGCGAAGCGTCCTTGAGCCAGCGCCGTGTTGATATTGGTTACGGAGCTGAACTCCTCGTTGCGTATTTTGAAGTATTCGTCGTTTTCGTCGTAGAAAACCGCCTGATTTCTGCCGCGCTCTTTGGCGGCGTAGCAGGCGGTGTCGGCGGCGATAAGGATTTTCGTTAGCGAATCGACCTTTTGGCTCGCTATAACTACGCCTATCGAAACGCCAACCTTAAAGCTCCGCCCGCCGAAAACGAAAGCGTAGTTTCGCATCTCGTCTATAATGACGTTGGCGCGGCGCATAGCCTCTGCGTAGTCCAGATCGCGAAACAAAATGGCGAACTCGTCGCCGCCCATTCGCGCAAAAAAACCGTACGAGGCGTGCGCGGCGAATACTTTGGCGAGATTGATTAGCAGTTGATCGCCCGCGATGTGTCCGCTCGCGTCGTTAATCACTTTGAACTGATCGAGATCGAGATATAAAACCGCCACCGATCGCTTGTCGTTTTTCGCCCATTCCAGCGTCGTTTTCAACTGCCGCTCAAAAGCGCGGCGGTTGTTAAGACCCGTTAGCGAATCGTGATCGGCTTGATAGATAAGCTCTTCGGTGGCGGTGCGTTGAACGGTTACGTCGCGTATGGAAGATCGATAACCTAGATTTTTGCCGTCTTCGGCGAAGATCGGTTGCCACGAAACCGCCACCCACACGTCCTGCCCGCGCTTGTTGCGGATTCTAAACTCCACGTCCTGCCCGCTTTGTCCGCTTTGCGCCTGCTGACGTTGGCGTTTGACGGTCATAGTATCGCGCGGGTGCGTTATGGAAAGCGGGAAATCGTCCATTCGCATGCATTCGCTAGGCGTATAACCCGTGATTCGCTCGACGGCGGGATTAACCCACTTAAGCTGTCCGTCCACGCCAAACCAATTCTCCCAAGCGTAAGTGTAATCGGCGATTGCGCGAAAGCGCTGCTCCTTGTTTTTTATGGCGCGGATATAGGATTGGACTTTATCCACCATGCTGTTGAAGGTGTGCGCGAGTTCGGCGATCTCGTCGCTGCCGGAAACCGCCACGCGAGTTTCAAAATCGCCTTCGCCCACTTTATGTCCCGCGAATACAAGCCGCGACAAGCCGCGCGTTAAGTAGATGACGAGAGCGCCGATTAGTCCCAGCATTAGAATTAGTCCCGTCGCGCCGATCACGGCGTTTTGTTCCAGCATATCTTTTCGGGCTTCGGCGATAAACGACGTTGAAAAAGCGATGAAAAGATAGCCGTACGTCTGCCCTTCAAGCTCGATTGGAAACGACTCGATCAACGTTCCGTTACTAGCGCCGACTTGCGGCGTCGGATCGCTTAACTCTCTGCCGATCGCTACGACGGCGCGTTTGCTTTCGTCCGTCGCCACGATGTAATCGATATGTTTCGCCTCGTTTAGCGCTTCTAGCGTGTCGCGCAACGTCGCGTAATCGCGCGTAACCATAGGAACGATGGCGGCCGTGTGATAGGCGCTCGCCAAAGCGCGTATTCTGGACTCAAACTCTTTTGTCATATTTTCGTTGATTAAACGCGCGCCGTTATATATTGAAACGCTAAAAACGACGACGCAAACCGCGCAAACGCCAAGCAACAATCTAGCGCGAATAGAGCCGAGCCAATAACCTCTCACTGCTTGTCCTTTAACGCCTGTTCCACATACAGCGCGAAAACCTTAGCCGACTCTATGTCCGCTTCGCTTGCGCGATTGTAGCCGCCGTAACCGGAAAAACGGAAAAACTCCGCTCCCTCTTCGGTGGTTTGAAACGCCTCTAACGCCTTTAGCGTTTTATCGATCGTGGCCTCGCCAAGCGATTTGTCGATCATCGTCATTAGCGGCGGAAGCTCTATTTTTTCAAACGTAACCGCCTTTAATCTGTGGCTGAAACTTCTCGACGCAAACGCAAACACCGGCGTGCCCGTTATCGCCGCGTCGATTTTATTCGCCGCCACCGACGAGATCGCCGCGGCATGTCCCGGCTCTTTGACCTGCTCGTAATCCTCGCCTATCTCCTTTTGATGTTCATTCAGCCAGCGCAAGCCGACCACGTAATAAAGCGATAAGAAATCGGGAATGCCGATTCGTTTGCCTTTGAGATCGCTTATTTTCGCGATCTTGTCGTCTTCGCGGACGACGAAAATAAAATCCAGCGGCGTTTTGTATTTAACCAGCGGGATATAGCCTTTTTCGTAGAAAAACGGGGCGAAGTGCGCGGGCGTGGCGATGAGATCGAAGCGTTTTTCAAGCCCGTCGTTCAAAAACGCCTCGTGATTGACGGAGGTGTATATTACTACGGGCGCGCCTAGCCGCGCGCTTAAATAATCCCTTAAAGCGCGATGAGTTTTCACGAGTCCCGTCGCCGAATTAAAAGGCGCGATTCCAAATCTTATAGTCGCGTTCGCCTCGTTTGCGTCCGCCGCCCAAACATAGCTCCAAATAAGCGACAGGCTGATACACGCTTTCAAGATGCGATTCATTGCGCGCCCTTTAATCAAGCAATCATATAAAATGCGTTTTTATTATACGCCAAATTAACAAATTATGACGTTTTGAATTACTATTCGCGTCGCGGAAAGAGGGATATTGCAATGACTTTAACCAATCAGGAGGCGTTCGCCGCCGCGCAAAAGCTCTTTACGGGCGGCGTCAACAGTCCCGTTCGCGCCTTCAAAAGCGTGGGCGGCGTTCCGCCGTTTATCGATCGCGGCGAAGGCG